>NZ_JAANAT010000002.1:600000-861521 GCF_011089895.1 Mucilaginibacter inviolabilis | reverse complement strand
CGCTTTCTTATAACGCACCGGAAGGGTTTAGTTTCCGATCGTTACGCTACATGATTTTCTATTTCTTAAAAGAACTTATCGCTTCACCATCCCGGATCCGCTTTATAATCTTGGAGTTCTTATGCTCCTTAACTCTTCATTTTCTGTCCGTCAGAATCGCTCCGACTTCTCTCTTTTTTATCCAGGCCAACTCTCGTTTTCCCTTCTTTTATTTTACTGCCAAATTCGCTTTGGCCTCCCCTTCTTTCTCTCTCAGCGTCTCCGCTTTTTTCCTTCCTTCGTTTCGGGAGTGCAAAGGTAGTAACCTTTTTCTTATTTGCAAAACTTTTTTTTCTTTTCTTTATTCTAAGTTTTGACCGCCTTTTCTCTCTCTTTTCTATCCCTCCTCAGCGGGCTGCAAAGGTATAAACCTTTTTGACTTTTCGAAAATTTATTTGAAGTTTTTTTGGTCTTTATTTTTCTCTTTCAATCTCAATATCTCTCTTCAAAAACCACTTCACTAACCTTTCTAAGAACAACCCCGCTTCCTCATTTGCGGGCTGCAAAGGTATGCATAGAAAACAATTTCGCAAACTGTTTTTAACAAATACTTAACATGTGTGCATAAGGCTTTAATAATCAGCCGAAAAAATTACTCATCAAATGTGTAAACCGGATAATTACCTATAAAATCAACCATAGCGGCTCATCTTTGTTAATAAAGCCGCCATTTCTCCAGCATTTTTGCAATGCAACTCAAGCTCTACCTATATACTATATATACAGCACCCGGATAAACAGTTTTCCAATCAGACAAAGAGACTTTCATTCGTTACCTACATATACTATTATATATAGTAGTAAATACATAGCCAGTAGTCAGGGAAAAACACGATGCTATTTGCTTACTTATATACTATATTATATAGTCCCCCATTTCCTAAGTCCGGGAAGGATTTGAATGAACCTGCCAGACCGGCATAGATGAGCCCAATAGTTAAAAGATGTTAAATAGTTTGTTATATACATAAGGAGCAGGAAACACGTTATATATTCGCTGATAAATAAATAATTGACTGATTTATATTATTCACCTATCTTTGCAAAATGTTTAAAAAGCAACTTACGTTATTAGCCAGTGTTTTAGCTCTGTTAATTATCACACTTGGCAGTTGTAAAAGCAAATACGAAAAGTTAAAAGCAAGTAACGATTACGCCAAAAAATACCAGGAGGCTATCAAGTACTATAATCAAAAAGATTATAACAAAGCTTTGGGCTTATTTGAGGTGTTGGTTGAACGCTATCGGGGACGTGCCGAGGCGGAAGATCTATTTTATTATTATGCCTTCACCAATTATAAGTTGAAGGACTATACATCGGCAAGATATCACTTCAAAACCTTTGCAGACACGTATCCATCAAGCACGAGGGCCGAAGAATGCCGTTTCTTCTCGGCTTACTGTTATTACCTGGATTCGCCTATATACTCGCTTGATCAGGAGAACACCATGAAAGCCATCGAGGCTTTACAGTTGTTTATTAACCTGTACCCTAAAAGCGACCGTGTTACTGAGGCAAGTAAGCTGATACAAAACCTGCGTGATAAGCTGGAAACAAAAGCTTATGCCAATGCTAAATTGTATTTAACCATCAGCGACTATCAATCGGCGGTAATTGCCTTTAATAATGCACTGCGTGATTACCCGGATACCAAATATGCCGAAGAAATGGAATACCTTACGGTTAAGGCGCAATATTTATATGCTAACCACAGTTTAGAATACAAACAAGAGGAGCGTTATAACCTGGCCGAAGTTTACGCCAATCAATTCAACGAAAAATACCCGAACAGTACCTACGGCCACGATGTGAAAACATTGGCTAAAGACAGCGAACGCGGCATACAAAATGCAAAACATATCTTAGCCGAAGCCTTGAGCAACGACAGGGTAGCCAAAAAATTGGCGGAAAAAGGAAAAGATACCTTAAAAACACAGCCGCCATCAGAAAAGAACCAGCAACAAAAAATACCATATTAAAAAAATTTATATATGACAGCAAATAACCCAAACAAACCAGCAGTAGCCAGCAGCACTGTAACCCGCGATTTACGCGAGCTGGATGTAAACACTAACAATATATATGAGTCGCTTGTAATTATGTCAAAAAGAGCGAACCAGATATCAAACAATATTAAAGAAGAGTTACATCAAAAACTTTCTGAGTTTGCATCATCAAATGACAACCTGGAAGAGGTTTTTGAAAACCGCGAGCAAATCGAGATCTCTAAATACTACGAGAAACTGCCAAAACCATCATTGGTAGCCGTTCAGGAATTTTTAGACGACAAAGTTTACTACCGTAACCCTACTAAAGAAGCATAAGCTATTTTAGTTCA
Organism: Mucilaginibacter inviolabilis; assembly: GCF_011089895.1. Classification (NCBI taxonomy): domain Bacteria; kingdom Pseudomonadati; phylum Bacteroidota; class Sphingobacteriia; order Sphingobacteriales; family Sphingobacteriaceae; genus Mucilaginibacter; species Mucilaginibacter inviolabilis. The sequence continues at coordinate 859,143 of NZ_JAANAT010000002.1, read as the reverse complement.
AAAGCTAAAAGCCAAAATTCAAAATTGCCGGTATTGCCGCTTTTGAATTTTGGCTTTTGTTTTTTATGTATCTTCACATAACCAAGTCAGGATTCTTTTGAATTTTGACTTTTTAATTTTGACTTTAATTTAAATGTTAGAAGGTAAAAATATAGTTCTAGGTGTTTGCGGTAGTATAGCCGCTTATAAATCGGCCTTATTGGTTAGGCTATTGGTTAAAGCCGGCGCGCACGTAAAAGTGGTGATGACGCCCGATGCCACTCATTTTATTACCCCGCTTACCTTATCCACCCTTTCTAAAAATCCTGCCCAGGTTAATTATTTTAAACCCGACACCGGCGAGTGGAACAATCATGTAGAGTTGGGTTTATGGGCCGATATGCTGATCATAGCTCCTGCTAGTGCAAATACCCTGGCTAAAATGGCCAATGGCATTTGCGATAATTTGTTATTGGCGGTTTATCTATCGGCTAAATGCCCGGTATATTTTGCGCCTGCCATGGATCTGGATATGTGGCTGCATCCGGCTACGCGGCAAAATGTTACCCGATTGCAATCCTTTGGTAATGTATTAATAGCCCCCGGATCAGGTGAGCTGGCCAGTGGTTTGTATGGAGAGGGCCGGATGGCCGAGCCGGATGAGATCGTTACCTTTTTATCATCAGCCATAAAAAAAAAACTCCTTTTAGCCAATCATAATATCGTGGTTACCGCGGGCCCTACTTATGAGGCCATTGATCCGGTACGCTTTATTGGTAATCATTCATCAGGTAAAATGGGCTTTGCCATTGCCGATGAGCTGGCTGCTATGGGTGCCAATGTTATCCTCATCAGCGGTCCATCGGCTGAAGTAAGCCACCAGCAAAACATCAAACGGATAAATGTAACCTCTGCAGCCGAGATGCTTGCTGCCTGCGAGAGGAACTTTAAAACCGCCAAAGCCTGTATCATGAGCGCTGCCGTGGCCGATTATACCCCTGTGCATGTGGCCGATCAAAAGATCAAAAAGCAGGATGGCGGCTTAAATATCGAGCTCAAAAAAACCACCGATATTTTAAAATATCTGGGTGAGCAGAAAACGCAGGACCAGATACTCGTTGGCTTTGCCCTGGAAACTAATGATGAGGAACAAAATGCAATAAGCAAGCTGCAAAGAAAAAATCTTGATTTTATTGTGTTAAATTCGCTTAATGATGCCGGAGCCGGTTTTAAAAAGGATACCAATAAAGTAACCATTATTGACCGCGACCTTCAAAAAACAGTATTTGAACTTAAAAGTAAGGAAGCTGTGGCTCAGGATATTTGCCTTAAAGTTGCCCAACTCATCAACAGATGAAGAAAATATTTTTTTATATCATTTTAACCCTGGCGGGTTTCAGGGTTGCGGCCCAGGACCTTAATGCGCGGGTACAGGTGCTTTCGCCCAAAATACAGGGTAGCAACAAGCGTATTTTTCAAACGCTGGAAACGGCCATGAGGGATTTTTTGAATGGCCGCAAATGGAGCGCCGACCCTATACTACCACAGGAAAGAATAGACTGCAACTTTGTACTGAACATTACCAACTGGGATGGCAGCAGCAATTTTAGCGGTGAGCTCCAGGTACAATCGTCAAGACCGGTTTATAATTCAACCTATAGTTCTACCATTATCAACCTTACCGATAAGGATATTGACTTTATTTACAACGAAGGCCAGACTATTGACTATACCGATCAAAGTTTTCAAAGTAACCTCAGTTCCATCATGGCATTTTATGCCTATGTTATTATTGGTCTTGACTACGATACATTTTCGCCCTACGGAGGGTCATCCTATTTTGCAGCATCGCAAACGGTGATCAATAACGCCCAAACCAGTTCATACCGGGGCTGGAAGGCCTTTGACGGCAACATTAGCCGGTATTGGCTCTGCGAAAACCTGAACAATAAAGCTTATGCACCTTTACGCAGCTTCTTGTACGATTATCATCGTAATGGTTTGGATATGATGGCCGATAATACATCCAAAGGTCTTAAAGCGATAGCCTCTTTCCTGCCTTCACTGCAGCAGGTTGACAGGCTACGCGTGGGCGCTATGCTCCCGCTTATATTTTATACTGCCAAAAGTGATGAACTGGTATCGCTGTTTAGTAAAGCTGAGCCGCAGGATCGTTTGCAGGCCATGAATTTGCTGATACAGGCCGACCCAGCTAATGGTAATAAGTACCAAACATTACAGGGTAGCAATCCCACTACACGCTAAGCAAGGTAGCTCCTGAACAGGTGGGCCGTCTTATAAAAAGTGGGTTTACATGGTTTACACTTTTCATGGTTTACGCCAAGTTATGTATCTGTAAATCAAATAACTACATGAAATAATTTGTCAAAAATTGGGTTTACATGTAAACTATAACTCAAAACCATAAATCCATTACATTCTCCATGCGTCATTGCGAGGTACGAAGCAATCTCTACAAAGGCAGGTCAACTCACTCTGTATAGCTTAGAGATTGCTTCGTACCTCGCAATGACGCGCGCATTAGAAAGCGCAGACCGGGTGAGTCGACTATAAAAGCGATATTTTGCTAAACCTATTTTGCCCTTTTCTCAGAAAATAACTTTGATTTCCCCTACCCCCAAAATTATTTTCACAAAACTCTTGCAAATACGAAAATCATCGTAGATATTTGTACGAAGAAATTCGTATTAAAAATAACATGGATATAAAACCAACAGAAAGCGAGCTGGAAATATTGCAGGTGATCTGGAATAAAGGGCAATGTACCGTACGCGATGTGCACGAGCAATTGGCCAAAACCAAGGATGCCGGTTATACCACTACGCTAAAGCTGATGCAGATTATGCACGACAAAGGTTTGGTTGAACGTGACACTACCTCAAAAACACATTTGTACAAAGCATTATTTACCCAGGAGCAGGCGCAAAGCAACGCTTTGGATAAAATATTGTCTACTGTATTTAAAGGTTCAACGTCCGATCTGGTGATACAGGCCCTCGGTCAGCACCGGGCATCAGCAGACGAAATTGACGCTATTAAAAATTTCCTTAACCAATTTGATCAGGATAAAAAATAAACAATCATGGAAAATCTGTTCTATAACATCAGCCAGGTTTTAGGCATCACCATCATCCACTCTTTATGGCAGGGATTATTGGTATGGTTTGTATTGCATCTGCTATTTACCTGTGCGCCATCCATGTCGTCGGTAAAAAAGCACAACCTGGGCATGGCGGGTATCTTTACCATTTGCTCCTGGTTTATTTATACATTTATTGTACAAATACAACAACATGTATGGGTTGATCTGGCTGCTGTTACTTCACCCGGTTTATTACCGCACTTTGATTTTCCGTTAAATGCGGCCACTCATGCCATTCCTGCGGCTCGCCTAAATTATGTTATTGAAGGATACCTGCCCTATGTTTCGGCATTGTACTTTGCTGGCCTGGTATTCAACCTGCTTAGAATGGGCCTTAATCTGCAAAAACTAAGTCTCATCAAAAACAGCATGATCCCTGCAGATGAAGTACAGATCCTTGTAGATAATCTTTGCGAAAAGCTGCGCATTCATAAATATGTAAGCGCCAATTTCAGCCGCATGGTGGATGTGCCTTGTATGATCGGTTTTTTTAAACCTATTATTCTTTTACCCATCACCCTTACTACTTATTTATCAGCTACCGAGATCGAAGCTATTTTACTGCACGAGCTATCACATATCAAGCGGAACGATTATCTGCTGAATATGATACAGCAACTCATAACCGTATTACTTTTCTTTAATCCCTTTGCCCAATTAATTAACAAACTCATAAACCAGGAACGCGAAAACCACTGCGACGATCTGGTAGTACAAACCACAGCGCAACCCCTGATATATGCCCAGGCTCTTTTAAAACTCGAGCAAACCCGGCATATGGATCTGCGCCTAGCAATGGCTGCTACCAGCAAAAAGTATCCTTTATTAACCAGAATTGAACGTATCATGAAAACAACAAAACCAATGGGCAATATCCGCCACCTGCTTGTGGCCGTTGCCATAATGGCTGCCAGCATAAGTAGCATAGCATGGTTAAATCCAACCATCAAAAACGGAAAACTTTCTATTAAGGCTTTCCCCAAAGTTCTTGCCGATCCTATCGACACTGTCCGTAAATCAACCGTTAAGTCGAAAAAAGTGCTAGCTTATAAAAAAACTAAAGAAAAACAGGCCAATTATGAAAAGCACCTGGCCGAAAGATATGGCCTTAATGATGCCGAACTGAACCGCTTAACCGCAGAGGTAACCAAACATGCCGAAGCCATGAGCCAATATTATAACAGTGCCGACTTTAAAAGGCAATCGGAATTACTTGCTCAAAAAGGACAAGCTATGGCCGACTATTATAATCGCCCGGAAATGAAAGAATTGCAGGAACGCCAGCAAAAAATAGCCGCTGAGTACCAAAAAGAAGTGGGTGATGGTAGTGAAACGAGAGAACTGGGCGAAAAAATGCGTCAGCTTGGCGATAAAATGGGCAAATATTATAGCAGCCCTGAGTTTAAGGAGATGAACGAGCAGCTGGAGAAAAAGTATGGTATACCACACAACCATAATTACATCGACGATAGCAAAGATGAAAATTACCGCAAATACCAGGATGAGCTGCAAAGCAAAATACCTGCGGAGGTAAAACAGCAAACCGATGAATTGAAAAAAATGGGCGAACAAATGCACGCCAAATATGATTCGCCGGAGTTTCGTAAAAAACAAGATGAACTAAGAGCCATGGGCGATAGTATCAGAAAAGCTTATAGTAACCCTCAGATGAAACAACAGCAAGCCGAAATGAAAAAGCTGGGAGAGCAAATGCACTCCTATCAAAACAACCCTCAGTTGAAAAAAGAAAAGGAATTGCTTGATCAGGCTTCTAAAAGATTGCATGAATATACTAACAGTCCTGCTTTTAAGAAAAAGATGGAAGAATATCGTAAACAGGCATATAACTATCAATATGATTACAAGTACGATAACAAATACGATTCTGACGCTAAGGCCGATACTACCAATAGATAGTTTTAATATTATCCCAATACATCGAATTTCGTAATTTAGTGTCCTTAATAAAATAAGGACACTTTTTTTATGCTTCAAAAGCTAACCATTAACAACTACGCTTTAATTGATAACCTGGAGATAGGTTTTGGCAAAGGCTTAAACATCCTTACCGGCGAAACCGGGGCAGGTAAATCCATCATCCTGGGTGCTTTGTCGCTCATTTTAGGGCAGCGGGCCGAGAGTCGTTACTTTTTTAATCAGCAAAAAAAATGCGTTATTGAGGGCCTGTTTAAAATTGACGGCTTTCATCTGAAATCATTTTTTGAAGATAACGACCTGGATTACGAGGCCGAAACCGTTCTGCGCCGTGAAATATCTGCCGATGGCAAGTCGAGAGCATTTGTGAATGACACCCCGGTTAATTTGACCGCCTTGAAACAACTGGGCGAAAAACTGATCGACATTCACTCCCAGCATGCCACACTCGAAATAAATGATCCTGAATTCCAGTTGCTGGTAGTTGATTCGGTTGCCAAACATGATGAACTGCTGAATGATTATCAAACCAAATTCAGGGCTTACCGAAAATCTGTTGCCCGACTTCATGAGCTTATAGCCGAAAGTGAAAAAGCAAAAACCGACCTGGATTATTTCCAGTTTCAATTTGATGAGCTGGAAAAAGCTACCCTGCACCCCGATGAACAGGAATTGCTGGAAAAAGAATTATACGCCTTAAACAATGCCGAGGAAATAAAGCGCAACCTGTTTGGCGCCTATTACCTGATGCAGGAAGGCGAAACATCAGCATTGATACAACTCAAGGAGGCTGGTGTACAATTGGGTAACCTCGAAAAATTTGATACACAAATTGAAGAACTTCACCAAAGGTTAAGCAGCACCATTATCGAGCTCAAAGATATCGCTACCGAAATTGAAACCATTGAACAACGTACCCAGACAAACGAAGCCCGCGTTGATGAGATCAACATCCGTCTGAGCTTGATCTATAATCTGCAGAAAAAGCACCGGGTAAATACCAATGCCAAATTATTGGAGATCCAGGATGATCTGTCTGACAAAATACAGAAAGTACTGTTTAGTGATGAGGCCGTAGAACAGCTGCAAAAACAATTAACTATAGACAGGGCCGAACTGGAAAAACTGGCAGCACAATTAACCGGCAACCGCATAAAGGCTATCCCGGCTATTGAAAAACAGGTACTGTCAACCCTCGCCGAAATGGGCATGGGTAATTCGGCATTGAAAATTGAACATGCCCCCCTGCCCCCTAAAGGAGGAGCTAACGAATCGGCAAATTCCACAACACTGGGAGCAACCGGTGCCGACCAGATCAAATTCCTGTTCTCTGCCAACAAAGGTCATGCACTTTCAGAAATGAGCAAAGTGGCATCGGGTGGTGAACTTTCCAGGTTGATGCTGAGCATTAAATCGCTCATAGCGCAATACACTGCCTTGCCTACTATTATTTTTGATGAGATAGATACGGGAGTATCCGGAGAGGTGGCCAATAAAGTTGGGCAGATCATGGAGCACCTGGCCGATAATTTGCAGGTGATCACTATAACCCACCTGCCGCAAATTGCCAGCAAAGGTCAAAATCATTACTTTGTTTATAAAGATGATTCGGCTGCAACTACCTATACCCGCATCAAACAACTGGATCAGCCGGAGCGAGTACTGGAAATTGCCAAAATGCTGAGCGGTGATAAACCCGGCGAAAGTGCTTTACAAAATGCAAGGGAACTTTTGGGGAGTTTGTAGTAGATAAATGGAGCGAAGTCATGCCGAATTTATTTCGGCATCTCATAATGCGGATCGACAGCATGCCTATGCCGGGCATGTGGGATGCTGAAACAAGTTCAGCATGACTACCCTTTAGTATATAGTAAATCGCCAATTAAATAATAAACCCAATTATAAAAACTTAAAACATGGCTTATAATTTATTAAAAGGTAAAAAGGGGATCATTTTTGGTGCCTTGAACGATCAGTCCATAGCCTGGAAAGTGGCACAGCGTGCTGTACAAGAAGGCGCCGAGATTGTACTCTCTAATGCGCCTATCGCCCTGCGTATGGGCGAACTCAATAAACTGGCCGAAGAATGCAATGCCCCTGTTATTGCCGCCGATGTTACCAATAGCGATGATATTAGCAACCTGCTCACCAAAACGCAGGAACATTTTAATGGTGGTGTTGATTTTATTTTGCACTCTATAGGCATGAGCGTTAACGTACGCAAAAGCATCCATTACACCGAAAACAATTATGATTTTACGCATAAAGGCCTGGATATATCGGCCCTGAGCTTGCACCGCATATTGCAGGCAGCCATGAAAATGGATGTGATTAACGAATGGGGATCGGTAGTAGCCCTAACCTATATTGCCGCTCAGCGCGTATTCCCCGATTATAATGATATGGCCGATAATAAGGCTTACCTGGAAAGTATTGCCCGTAACTTTGGTTATCAGTATGGCATCAAAAAACAGGTGCGTATCAATACGGTATCCCAATCGCCTACCCGCACCACGGCAGGGTCGGGCATTAAAGGTTTTGATGGTTTTGTAAATTATGCCGAAAAGATGAGTCCGCTGGGTAATGCCAGTGCCGATCAGTGTGCTGATTATTGCGTAACCCTTTTCAGCGACCTTACCCGCATGGTAACCATGCAAAACCTTTTCCACGACGGAGGATTTTCTTTCACCGGCGTAACCCAGGCGGTTATTGAACAAATGGAAAAATAAGGATTAGACTTTACAGTATCAAAAAAGGGGGCATGCTGAGCATCGTCGAAGCATGGTGAGCAGGCCTTTGCACCCTGCCCTTCGACGGTGCTCAGGGTGACCCCCACTTTTTTCGCATTTAATTTTCAGACTTACGAAGTTTTAAAAACTTCGTAAGTCTCCATAAAATAAGCATCAGACTTTACCTACCCGTATTAATAATAAGTTATTTTTTTTGTAAATACATATAAATTGTAATTATAGTTTCTAACTTAGATATTAAATATTTACCTAAGCCAATCAATACTAACCGGTTACTTGACTGGCAAAGATTATTTCTTCACATTAAAAACCTATTTATGAAAAACATTTCAACAATCCTAAGCGGCATTGTGGTATTTGCCGTGTTTTTTTCCTTTAGCTGTAAAAAATCAGCTCTTACTCCAATTAATCAACCCTCCGATGCAGCAAAAGAAAGCGGCACGCAGGAAGCCATGGTTATTACACCATTCGGAGCGAGGCCTGCATCACAGGTACATCAAATAGATAGCGGATACACCCTCACCTATCAGGGAAATCACCTGGTAAAAATTCAAAGCCTAACAGGTAAAGTAGCTGAAGACTTTGGCGATCAATTACAGATACAGAAAGATGCAGAGCGATCAAAGAAAATAACGAGCCTGAGTACTTCATCAGCAGTCCCGGGTTTAGGCTCAGGATGGATCACCAATGCACAAAATGATGTAGCGGTATCGGGTTTAACATTATTCACAACCGATTGGATAGTCCCTTCCAATCCTCCTTCAAATAATGGTCAATTATTGTATCTCTTCAATGGGTTACAGGATGGCTTCACTTCTACATCACATATTCTACAACCTGTTTTACAATATGGTAATAATAGCAGGTTTGGAGGTAATTACTGGGTAATCAATAACTGGTATGCATCCTGCCAAACCTGTCCTGCATTTTATGGGACACCTGTAACGGTAACATCTGGTACAGGGTTAGAGGGTGCCATGAATGGAACAGCCAATACCGACGGCACCTATAATTATACCTCCAAATTTTGGGAGATTGACAACCCTACTGCTCCTGGTCCCCACAGGATTCATGAATACCCAGCCAATAACAGCATAACAGTAAATAATGTACCAGAAATGCATTATGTGTATGAGACCATGGAAGCCTACAACATGCAACAATCTTCAAATTATCCAAATGGGTTATGTGCTATGACAAATATTAATGCACGGACAGGAAGTGGTAGAAGTGGCGCACCGATTAATCTGAATTTTATTCCTTACAATGTTGTAACGGATGTTGGACAGCACACAATCGTAGTAAGTAGCCAAGAGGTCGACCTGTATTTTCACTAAAAAATGAATACTTACTATAAATAAATATCAAGCTTTTTGATTAATTAAGTTATAAAAAAAGCTCCCGAGAATTCCTGGGAGCTTTTTTATGGGTCTCTTTTTAGATCATTGAGGTTCTGAGTCAATCAAAACAACCTTTACGTACATATCCTGTGTTGGCAGAACGGCTGCACTTCCTCCCGACGACTGAGAAGTAATCGTTATGGTATTGGTTGAGTGAATAAAGCTAAATGATGCTCCTCCAAAGTTTTCGGGAATAGCTTCATAAGTGTCTCCATTTTTGTCATATGAAATATAGACTAATACGGCTCCATTATGCTGGGTAAAGCTATCCAACTCCGGCAGGTCACCGTTATTTCCACCGAGCGTAGTCTGATAAGCTGGTGAACCTCCGTTGTTAGTTAACACCCAGCCACCAGGATTTGTTCCACCCTTAACAGTAAAAAATATTGTACGGTTTGCCGGGGTAATGTATTTTTTAGTACAAGATGTTGCTGCCAGTAAGATAGTACAGCAAACGAGAGTCAAGATTTTTTTCATAAATGAATGTATTTGTTACTAATATTTAATAAGACGTAAATGTCACTAAAAGGTTTAACGTTTTTTATGTTATTTTATTTTTATAGTATCATGAACTATGTAAATCTGCAGGTAATATAAATTTTACTTCATGAAACTAATATTTTAGTTTAATTTTAAATATGCGGAAATCGTTATTGGTATTGATACTTTTATGTCCATTGTTGTGTTTTGCTCAATTAAAAATTACGGGCAAAGTGATCAACCTCAACGACAAAAAACCGGTACCCGATGCCAGTGTTTTTTTAAATAATGCCAGCGTAGGCAATAAAACTGCTGCCGATGGTTCTTTCATTCTTACCAATGTTCGACCAGGCCAGTATGACCTTATCGTATCTGTGGTAGGTTACCAAACCTATAGTCAAACTATTACCCTGGTCAATAATAACCTGGTACTGTCTGAAGTTGGTTTGTTACCTAAAACCATTGAACTTAATGAGGTAAAAATTAAACCCGACCAAAACTGGGGGAAATATTATGACATGTTCAAACGCCAGTTTCTGGGTACATCGGCCAACGCGGCACAATGTAAAATACTCAACCCCGATTTGCTCGACTTTGAATATGATGCAAAGACACATACGCTTGAGGCTTCATCTTATGATTTCCTGGAGATTGAAAACAAAGCCCTGGGATACAAAATAAAATACAAACTCAATCAATTTACCTATAATAACTATAAGGGCTTTTTGTATTATGATGGCATATCGCTGTTCGAGGATCTTCCCGGCAGTAGCACCAGAGTACGAAAATGGAAAAAGAAAAGACAGACAGCATACCTCGGTTCGCCTATGCACTTTTTACGCAGCATTATTACCAATCAATTATTACAAGCCGGCTTTGAGGTTTTCAAGCTTATTCGTAAGCCCAACCCCGAATATAAGGGCGGCCCTTTTGATGACAAGAACAAATATCTGCAAACCCTCATTAGGCAACCACTTGATGTAAACACCTTTGCCAAACGTACAGATCAGCCGGGTTTGTTCGCGCTTAGCTTTAATGATTGTTTATATGTTATGTATAATAAAAAGGCGAATAGCAACCCTGGCCGTACACCAGATGCATCGGATGTCGCCACATCCATAGCTACACTCGATGAGCACGAAGCTTATGCCTTTTTTGACAATAATGGTATTGTACACAATCCACGCAGCATCATATTTGAAGGCGACTGGACATCGTACCGCTTTGCCGAAATGTTACCGGTAGATTATGAACCGATGGGAGCGGAAAAATAGCTTATCGGATATGACTTCTTAATTTGATTCAGACTTACGAAGTTTTAAAAACTTCGTAAGTCTCTGCCCTCTTCATCTCCACGCATCATTGCGACACGATTTGCACAGTATAGAGATTGCTTTGTGCCTCGCAATGACGCGTTTTCTTATTAATTATTTTAAAAACAAAAAACCCGGCTTGTGGCCGGGTTTTGATTATCTAAAAGAAGATTCAATTATTTTTGTTCTTCCTGTTCTGGCTTTTTGTTTTCGCCTTTTTTATCGATGATCTTGATCTCGCCGGCTTCTTTATCATAGTCAACCGCCATGATATCGCCTTCGCTTAGTTCACCTTTCAGTATTTCTTCGGCAATTGGATCTTCCAGGTATTTCTGGATAGCACGTTTTAACGGACGTGCACCAAATTGCGAATCATAACCTTTATCGGCAATAAACTCTTTGGCAGCATCGGTCAGTTCAATTTTGAAACCTAAACCATTAACACGGCTAAACAGGAATGCCAATTCGATATCGATAATTTTGAAGATCTCGTCTTTACCCAATGAGTTAAACACAATCACATCATCAATACGGTTCAGGAACTCCGGTGCAAAAGCACGTTTCAAAGCATTCTCGATAACACCGCGTGAGTGCATATCGGCTTGCAGGTTTTTAGCATTGGTGCTGAAACCTACACCCTGACCAAAGTCTTTCAACTGGCGGGCACCGATGTTGGATGTCATGATAATGATCGTGTTCCTGAAATCAACCTTGCGACCCAGTGAATCGGTTAGCTGGCCTTCATCCAATACCTGTAACAGGATGTTGAACACATCAGGGTGAGCTTTTTCGATCTCATCCAACAATACAACTGCATAAGGTTTACGACGTACTTTTTCAGTCAGCTGTCCACCTTCTTCATAACCTACGTAGCCCGGAGGCGCTCCTACTAAACGTGATACCGCGAATTTTTCCATGTACTCGCTCATATCAATTTGTATCAGCGCGTCTTCAGTATCAAACATAAAGCGGGCAAGCTCTTTAGCCAACTCGGTTTTACCTACACCTGTTGGGCCTAGGAATATGAATGAACCGATCGGTTTTTTAGGATCTTTCAATCCGGCACGGGTACGTTGAATAGCCCGGGTTAATTTCTTGATGGCATCTTCCTGACCGATGATCTTGCTGCCAACGGTATCAGCCATGTGCAACAATTTCTGGCTATCGGCCTGGCCTACCCTTTGTACAGGTATACCGGTCATCATAGATACAACCTCGGCAACATTATCTTCGGTTACGGTGTAACGTTTTGATTTTGTTTCGGCTTCCCATAATGCTTTAGCCTGATCAAGCTCCACTAACAGATTTTTTTCTGTATCGCGTAACTGAGCGGCTTCTTCGTATTTCTGGCTGCGAACAACCTTGTTCTTTTCGATCTTGATCTGCTCAATCTTTTGCTCAATATCCAGGATGTTTTGTGGCACATGGATATTGGTTAAGTGAACACGCGAACCCGATTCGTCCAAAGCATCAATAGCTTTGTCTGGTAAAAACCTGTCGGTAATATAACGGGTAGTTAAGTTAACACAGGCGTTGATAGCTTCCGGGGTGTAGGTTACACCATGGTGCTCTTCGTATTTTTCTTTGATGCGGTTCAGGATCTCGATAGTTTCAACAGGAGTAGCCGGTTCAACCATTACTTTCTGGAAACGACGATCCAATGCGCCGTCTTTTTCGATGTACTGACGGTACTCATCTAAAGTAGTTGCGCCAATGCATTGTATCTCGCCCCTGGCTAAAGCAGGTTTAAACATGTTGGAGGCATCAAGCGAGCCCGAAGCACCACCAGCACCTACTATAGTATGTATCTCATCAATAAATAAAATAACGTCAGGTGATTTTTCCAGTTCGTTCATAACCGCTTTCATGCGCTCTTCAAACTGGCCACGGTATTTTGTACCGGCAACCAATGAAGCTAGGTCCAGAGTTACCACACGTTTGTTAAACAACACACGTGATACTTTACGCTGCACAATGCGCAGTGCCAGACCTTCGGCAATGGCCGATTTACCAACACCTGGCTCACCTATTAATATAGGGTTATTCTTTTTACGACGTGATAAGATCTGCGACACCCTTTCAATCTCTTTTTCGCGACCAACAATCGGGTCGAGTTTTCCATCCTCAGCGGCACGGGTTAAATCGCGGCCAAAGTTGTCAAGCACCGGTGTTTTTGATTTGATGTCCGATACCTTTTTAGGCTGGCTAAAGGCTTCTTCTTCTTTAAAGTCGTCGTCGCCGCCGGTTGGTGATCCGGGCATTTCGTCAGTTACATCATTTTTGTGCGATTCAACTTCACCTTTAAATACCTCGTAGTTTACATTAAACTGCATCAGTATCTGCGAAGCAATGTTATCTTCATCGCGCAATATGGATAGCAGCAAGTGCTCGGTTCCAATTACGTCGCTTTTAAATATCTTGGCTTCAAGATAAGTTATCTTCAGTACTTTCTCGGCTTGTTTAGTTAATGGGATACTGCCAATATGTACGTTTGTTCCTATAGTTCCTTTTACGGCATCTTCAACGGCGCGGCGCAGTTTGGCGGTATCAACGTTCAAACCTTTCAGCAATTTAATTGCAACACCATCACCGTCCCGGATGAGCCCCAGCAAAAGATGTTCGGTCCCGATATAGTCGTGCCCCAGGCGTAAAGCCTCTTCTCTGCTATATTGAATAACATCTTTAACCCTCGGCGAAAATTTAGCTTCCATATATACCTTTCTATTTATGAACGTCCTAATCTATTAATTTTGTTTTTACAAACCACGACGCTTGACTTAACATTTATCAACAATATTGCCAACATTTAATGGTTTGCAGAAACAGACATTGATATGATACGCAAGCTATTAAAGTTTAGCTTTATTATGCAACTTTTATCAAAAAATTCAACGAATAGCTGAATTATTTTACAATATACAAATCAAACACACCTATTTGATACAAAAAATTCAAAATAGTTTAAACATATTAACATTTTTTATAGGCAAGCCGGGTATAACTGGTAATTTCGTCATCAAGCATGACATTTAGGCATTAGCAACAATTTCCACACTGCTTATATTATATACGTAAAAACAACCCCATCAGTTGCTATATTGTTTATGTTAAACGCAATTATTATTTAACAAGTATAGCCTGTTGCCTGATACTCAACATACACCACAAAAACAGGATATACACTGCCTTTTACGGGGTAATCTGCCAATTTTAACCATATTTGAATTTCTTTTTATTATAACATGGCAGACGAAACTGGCGGGGACAAATATTTAACATGATGAAAAAGTTTAAAGCAAAGAGTGTAGCCCTAATTATATTCACTTTTATAGGCTCCTATGCTACTTTATTTATCATATTTCCTTTTACCTACTGGAAAGATTATGTTCACCTGCCAGCTTTAAGGATATGGGCAGACGTTTTGACCAACCTTGTATTTTGTGCTGTACTTTTTGAACTAAGTTTATATATCGACAGGAAGCTGAACAAAAGGATACCGTGGATGATTCGGCCCATAAAACGCCTGCTAACCCAAACGCTGTTCCAGATCCTTGGCGTTTTGTTTCTTGTTTTTTGTTTGGCAGTCATCTATGTAATCATCTATTTATTATTTAGTGATGCTCTAAATGCGCATTATCCATATGTTGGTTTAAGAGAAACAGTATACGCCTTTCTTTCCATCATATTTTGGGCCTTACTGATCAGCGCCTTAAATACCGGCGATTATTTACTCAGAAACTGGAAAACCGCTACCATGCAGGCAGCAGAGTTTGAAATTAAAGCCGCCCAAAATAAACAGCTGGCAGCCGAAACAGAATTGCAGGCGTTGAAACTTCAACTCGACCCGCATTTTGTTTTTAACAACCTGAGTGTACTTTCAGAGATAATATTGAAAGACCAACAGTTGGGGTATGACTATACCGAGAATTTCGCGAAGGTATACCGTTATTTATTAGTCAATTCCAAAAAGAAATTGATACCTCTGCGCGAAGAACTCAAATTTCTGGATGCTTATCTTTTTTTGATCAATAACCGGATGGGTGGTGGAAGTATTTTCCGTGTTAATATTGCCAGGGCAACGTTAGATCTGTTGATACCGCCGGTTACGCTTCAATTGTTCATAGAAAATGCCATGAAGTATAACCGTACCGAAAAAGAAAGTCCTTTGGTTATCGATATTTTTACTGTTAATGACGACGAATTGGTGGTATCCAACAACCTATTGCCTTTGATAAAAAAGCCTGAATCTACGGGTATAGGTTTAGAAAACATTATTGGTCGTTACGCTTTATTGAGCGATAGAAAACCTTTTATAGAAAAAACAGATACAACTTTTACCATAAAAGTACCCCTTATCAAATGAACGGTGTAAAGAAAATACTGATCCTGGAAGATGAACAACTTAATGCCGACCGGATACAGCGCCTGATGCTTAGCATCAGGCCGAACACGGAGATCCTTGCTGTTTTAACCAGCGTTAAAAAAACGGTAGACTGGCTTGCCATAAACGAGAACCCCGACCTGATCCTCATGGATATTCGCCTGGCCGATGGTGTAAGTTTCGAGATCTTTAACCTGACTGATGTAAAATGTCCTGTAGTTTTCACAACTGCTTATGATGAATACGCAGTGCAGGCCTTTAAATACAATAGCATAGATTACCTGCTGAAGCCTGTTGAAAAAGATGAGCTGGAAGCTGCCATCACCAAATTTGAAAACACTTTACAGCGTTCTTACCAGCAATCTCCCCTGATCGAAGAACTGATCAGGCAAATGCAGCCGAAAGCATACCGGACACGTTTCTTTCTGCCATACCGCGATGGTTATAGAAAAATCAATATGGAGGATATTGCCTTCTTCCATTCGCACCTAAACATTACTTGTGCCAACTTATTTAATGGAGAAAAGATAGTGGTGCCACAAACACTGGAAACACTGGAACAGGAACTGGAGCCTAAAAATTTTTTCAGGGTAAACCGCCAGTATATCCTGCATGCTAATTCCATTGAAAAGGTTCATAATTTTTTCAATGGCAAGTTAAAACTCAAAGTAAAAAACTATTCGGATGAGGATATTATAGTAAGCAGAACAAAAGCCCCCCTATTTAAAACATGGTTGGATTACTGATCAGGAAGTTCAATGCAGTATCGACTCGCCCCGACCGACGTCGTTACGATTACAGTGAAAAAGGGAACTCTCTTTTATTTTTTGTCATCCTGAGGAACGAAGGATCTACTCTGCGATAGAAAAGTCCCATAATAGATGCTTCACTCCGTTCAGCATGACAAAACTCTTTTTCTATCTTCTTTCCTCTGTTGCGGGAAGATTAAAACACCAAAGGGGCTCCTGTATGTCAGAAACCCCAAAGAGTGGTCATATTAATTTCTAATTTTCCAATAAACCAGGTCCACCGGTTATTTTTTGGTGTAGCCTGAGTATTCTGAAGTTGTTTGTACGGTAACTGTTTGTCCCAGAAATTTAGCCAGGATATTGAGGTTTTGATTCATAGCAAAATAACGCTTCGCCTGTCCATTCCAGCTGTATTTTGTAACCACATCAAATTTTTCGGCATTAAGGATTTTAATTTTTACCGGTTTTTCATTGAGCACTTGTACCTGTTCCAGCGCTTTGTTTTTGAGATTGATGGTCATGTATGATCGGCAATCCTTCATAAAGGTAGCATCCCTTGGAATAGAAGCGGCATCAGGCTTATAACTAACCACCAGGTAATCTGACGATTCTTTTTCAACCCTGTAACTTGCGATATCTGCCTGGTTTGATTCTGCCGGCTTACTTTGATTTTTCCGGAAGGAATTAATGTCTGATTTGGAAGGAGATTTTCCATTGACAGCAACTACCGTCCACTGTTCATCCTTAGGACCAGCAGGATCAAATTTAGCCTCTATTACTGTTTCTTTACCTCCGGCTATGGTTGTCTGCCTAAGGTCGTAAGCAAAGTCTTCCGGTTGCTGAAGATAGTTAGGATCAAGTATACCGGCATCAATACCATGTTTGGAAAAGGCATCCAATACAGCCGATTTTTGGGCGGAAACGCTTAGCGTAGATATCACCCAAAGAAAAAGAGCGAATAGTGTTTTCAATATATTCCCCCGTAGTTCAAATCTTTTTCTCTCATCATTAGCAACTGCTCCAAACCCTAAGTCCGTCAATGTCATTGCGCTTGTTTTCTTCATTTTCTATGTTATTTGTTAAACTTTTGATAGCGCAAAACTATCGGCAAAAAAACGCCTTGAGATGACTTTCTGAGCGAAGCAGCAAAAACGACTGCCGAATCGTCAATAGGCGGTATTGAATTGATTTTTGCTTTTGCGAAATATTCAGCTAAAGTTTCCGATACAACACATCCGCTGCCGGATAAGCCTTATAAAAATATTTATATACACTGCCTTTTTTCGGGTAATCCGCCAATTTTAACCATATTTGAATTTCTTTTTTAATCAATTTTATGGCAGACGAAAAGATCATATTTTCAATGGCAGGGGTTAGTAAGATCTACCCTCCGCAAAAAACAGTTTTAAAAAACATTTACCTCTCGTTTTTCTATGGTGCCAAAATTGGCGTTATCGGTTTAAACGGTTCGGGTAAATCGTCCTTATTAAAAATTATAGCAGGCATTGATAAAACCAATATAGGCGAAGTTGTTTTTTCGCCGGGATATACTGTAGGTTACCTGAGCCAGGAACCTGAGCTTGATCCTGAAAAAACCGTACGCGAAGTGGTAGAAGAAGGCGTTGCCGAAACTACTGCCTTATTAAAGGAGTACGAAGAGATTAACGAGAAATTTGGTCTGGAAGAATATTACAGCGACGCCGATAAAATGGATAAGCTGATGGCCCGCCAGGGCGAACTGCAGGATAAGATAGATGCCGTGAACGCCTGGGAACTGGATACCAAACTGGAACGTGCTATGGACGCCCTGCGTTGCCCGGAGCCCGACACCAAAATTTCGGTACTATCCGGTGGTGAACGTCGCCGTGTGGCCCTTTGCCGTCTCTTGCTAAAAGAACCCGATGTTTTATTATTGGATGAGCCTACCAACCACCTGGATGCCGAGTCGATAGATTGGCTGGAGCAGCATTTACAACAATATAAAGGTACCGTGATTGCGGTAACGCACGATCGTTACTTCCTGGATAATGTAGCCGGATGGATCCTGGAGCTTGATCGTGGTGAAGGTATCCCATGGAAAGGCAACTATTCTTCATGGCTCGACCAAAAGGCCAAACGCCTGGCGCAGGAAGAAAAAAGCGAAAGCAAGCGTCAGAAAACTTTGGAACGTGAGCTGGAATGGGTACGCATGGGTCCGAAAGGCCGTCACGCCAAATCAAAAGCCCGTTTAGGCAACTATGAAAAACTGGCATCGGAAGAAACCAAGGAGCGCGAAGAAAAGCTGGAGCTATTCATTCCACCGGGACCTCGTTTGGGTAACGTGGTAATAGAAGCCAATGGTGTAAGTAAATCATATGGCGATAAATTATTGTTTGATAACCTGAGCTTCTCCCTACCGCCGGCAGGCATCGTAGGTATCATCGGGCCAAACGGCGCGGGTAAAACCACGTTGTTCCGTTTGATCACTGGGCAGGATCAGCCAGATGCCGGTACATTCCGCGTGGGTGAAACCGTGGCTTTAGGCTATGTGGACCAGATGCATGACGACCTTGACCCTAACAAATCTGTTTGGGAAAATGTAACCGGCGGCCTGGAAACTATTATGGTTGGCAACAAACCTCTGAACTCGAGAGCCTACGTATCCAAATTCAACTTTAACGGCGCCGATCAGCAAAAGAAAGTTGGCGTGTTATCCGGTGGTGAGCGTAACCGGGTGCACCTTTCCATCACCCTCAAAAAAGGGTCGAACGTATTGCTGCTGGATGAGCCCACCAACGATATCGACGTAAATACCCTACGTGCGTTGGAAGAAGCACTGGAAAACTTTGGCGGCTGCGCCGTAGTGATTAGTCACGACCGCTGGTTCCTGGATCGTATCTGTACCCACATCCTGGCCTTTGAAGGTAACTCTCAGGTTTATTTCTTTGAAGGAAATTACTCCGACTATGAAGAGAACCGCAAAAAACGCCTGGGTGATGTGGCGCCGAAGAGGATCAAGTATAAGAAGTTGACGGTGTAAGAGCCCCGATCTTCTAATAACCCATCGAATCATTGCGATGTAAGACTTACGAAGTTTTGAAAACTTCGTAAGTCTTCTTTCCATTTATCTAGCCCTTATACCCTATAAACTAATGATACCTGAACCTTCAATACCTATTACCCAAACTTCTAAAATTTACAATGAACGCGCCATTTGGGCCGGAACATTTATTGGAGGCCCATTAGCCGGGGGGTATTTAATAGCAGAAAACTTTAAGGCTTTTAATAAAAAAACGGAGGCAAGAAACACCTGGATCTTTGCCATCCTGGCAACTATCGTAATTTTTGGTGGTGTATTTTTAATTCCTAATGCCGAGAAGATCCCCCGCCAGATTATCCCGATAATCTATACAGCAATTGCATACTCATTAGTTAAGCGTTATCAAGGAAGTGATATAAACGCTCATATAAGCACTGGCGGGCCCATATTTAACTGGTGGAGAACTATAGGTGTTTCGCTCGTTGGCTTACTCATAACAATTATTCCGGTTTTCGGAATCGCCTATTTTTCATACAGCTCACCGGGCGCCGGGGCAGACAGCAAAACTTATGGCACTATGAAACATGAGGTTGCGTTTGATAAAAGTAATATCACCGAAAGTGAGGTTGATAAACTGGCAGATGCACTTAGGAAAACGACATTTTTCGACGATGCGGTTACAAAGTATGTTTATGCTAAAAAGGTTGGCAAAAATTATGAACTTTCCATTCCGTGTGATATCGCAGTGACAACTAATCCAACTGCCTTAGCACCATTTATTCAATTAAGAAAAGATATGCAAGACTTGTTTCCAGACAATAAGATAATTTTCAATATAGTGGTGGACAACCTTGATCATGTAGTAAAGCGGCTTGAATAAAATTTGGCAGTAATAAGATTAAACGCCTCCTATAATACCATCGCGTCATTGCTTCGTGCCTTACAATGACGCGCTTTTCTAGCCCCGCTTCGTTCCAAATTGAAAATGAAACAAAATGGAACATTGACTACTTTTGTTATTAGCTAACTTGTCAATCATTACCCGCTCTTTAATAATATAAAGATTCCTCATTACCTTGTAATGCGCATTCATTCATAGACAATAGAAATCATGTCAATTTTTCGGTCTTTAGACATTACTCCTAAAAATACCTTTTTTACATTATTATTCTTTACAGGATTGTATCTGTCAGTTTTAGAAATTAACATATACCGAAAAACCTTTATCCCATTCAGCATC
Source organism: Mucilaginibacter inviolabilis (assembly GCF_011089895.1). Classification (NCBI taxonomy): domain Bacteria; kingdom Pseudomonadati; phylum Bacteroidota; class Sphingobacteriia; order Sphingobacteriales; family Sphingobacteriaceae; genus Mucilaginibacter; species Mucilaginibacter inviolabilis. The sequence goes on along the minus strand of NZ_JAANAT010000002.1, from coordinate 838,734 downwards.
CCTTTATTCATTTGGATACTAACAGGGCTATTTATTACTCCGTTTCTTTTAAAAATGCTACCTGGTTATCTTAAAAGTGACAGAATTATATATCAAATAGCGTTTAATATATTTACATATGGGGGCATTGTGGCCTACCTATTTATGGCCTTAAATTTTTATGGTGCAAAAACATACCATATTTCTGCAACCTTAATGGTTACAGGAACCGGCCATTTAGCCAAGAGCAGGAATAGTTGCGGAGAACCTTATACAGAGGTAAGATATCAGGAGCTCGACAAACAACTTTTTTTCCCTTGCGGTACTGTTATTGAAGGCGCCAACACTGTTACGGTAATTCTAAATAAAGGCTTTTTCGGTTATGACGTAATAGATGATCAAAAACTTTCAAAAGAGAAAGTGAATTTTTAAAAAGTATTGGGGATGTCCTTTCTAACAAATAAACTACTACCGAGTCTTTTTGCCAGGTTAAGCGCTCACGCTTGAACTTTATCGAGGTGAAGCGTAGACGCTTAAATAGGCGCACTTCATTAAAGTACATACTTAACTCCTCCGTTAATTTCCTGTCATAATATGCAACAATCCCCCAAAATTGGCCTAACTATCAATTCCTTATCCCGATTCCATAAAAAAATTCCTAACTTGCCATTTTCTAAATTATAAACACATAAGGCCATGACTGAGACGCTGGACATCAAGATCACCAAAACCGCACATTCCCGTTTAGCTGAAACGGATTTTGACAACTTACCATTCGGAAAAACATTTTCTGACCACATGTTTGTGGCCGATTATGCTGATGGTGAATGGAAGAACCTGCAGGTCATTCCGTACGGCGAAATTGGGGTTAGTCCTGCTATTTCTGCACTGCATTACGGACAGGCATTTTTTGAAGGATTAAAAGCCTACAAACATGCCGATGGAAAAGTAACTATTTTCCGTCCGGACAAAAACGCCATCCGCTTCAACAAATCGGCAGAGCGTTTGTGCATGCCGACACTACCAGAAGAAATATTTTTACAAAGTATGGCCGCTGTGGTTGATATCGACCGCGAGTGGGTTCCTGCTAAAGCTAACCACGCTTTATACATCCGCCCGTTCATGTTCGCTACCGATCCGTTCCTGGGCGTAACACCATCTGCTACCTATAAGTATATGGTAATTGCTGGCCCCGTTGGACCATATTTCTCCAAAACACTACGTGTTAAAATTGAAACACACTATACCCGCGCTGCCGAAGGCGGTATGGGCTATGCAAAGGCAGCCGGCAATTATGGCAGCGCTATGTTACCAGCCCGTAAAGCAGCCGAAGAAGGTTTTGATCAATTGATCTGGACGGATGCTAAAGAGCATAAATACATTGAAGAAATGGGTGCGGCAAACGCCATGTTCCTGTTGGACGGCGTACTGATCACTGCCGAAGCAAAGGATACCATATTAGATGGCGTAACCCGTGATACAGTGATCGCTTTAGCTAAAGAATGGGGCATCCCGGTTGAAACCCGCAAAGTTTCTGTAGCCGAAATTATTGAAGGAGCTAAAAACGGCAAATTGACTGATGCTTTTGGTGCCGGTACTGCAGCTACTATAGCTTCGGTAGGTTCCATAAGTGTTGATGGCGAAGAGTATTTCCTGAGCGATCCAAAAACACGTGAGTTTTCTCAAAAAGTTTTAGCAACGCTTGATGCTATTAAATATGGTAATGCTCCTGATACTTACGGTTGGAATTACCTGGTAGGTTAATCATAGTATCCACCGCATAACAAAAAAGGTGCGCCATAACTGGTGCACCTTTTTTGTTGGAATATTATTTCTGGAATTGTCATGCTGAACCGTCGAAGCATGGAGAGCAGGCCTGTACGCGCGATCCTTCGACAAGTTCAGAATGACTGACAGCCCTCTTTTATTCTAAAAGCTACAGGCAGCTGCCGGTTTTATGCCTTCTTTGTCAACAGTTAAAACTGGTTTATCATTTTTAAAGGTTACTACCCAAATAGTGTCATAATCGTTATCGGGCCATTGCAGGTCTTTAACCTTTACGCCGAGTGCTTTTAGGATGGCTCTGATCTCGTTATGTTCCCAAACTACAAGTAGGGTACCTTTCCGGCTAGCCAGTTCTTCGGCTATATCTTTGGTATCCTCTTCTTCAAAAGTGCTGTTAATGGTTAAATTATATTTAATAGCAAAAGGCGAAATAGTTTGAAACATACGCGCCCTTGGAGTTGATTTACCCAGGTGCAGGGCAGGCACATAAACACGATCCGGCAGGCCGAATTTTGCTTTTAAAACTGTTGGTAATTTTAGCGCCCGGTTCAAACCGGCACATGACAGGTTATCGCCGTCGTCAGGTTTCTCAGCATGCCGAATGAAAACCAATTTAAGGTTTTTGCTTTGCGCGCATGAGCTGCTACTTGCAAAACAAATCATCACCAGAATAAGAGCGGGAAAAATTGATATTTTTTTTATCATAATTATAAGTTGTCTGAATCAGGATTTTCAGAATTAAAGAATGAACAGAATAATAATTCTCTAATCGCGAACATCCAAAATCAAAAAGTTCCCCCTTCAGGGCGCTAGGCGCCTTACTCTACACTTACGGTAAGCCCTTCCTGCTGCAATATTTTGCGGTAGATCTCCATCTCGGTAAATGAGCCTTCCAATACAGCACATTTGCCCTCGTTGTGTACTTTCCAGGCTATCTTTTCGGCTTGTGTTTCGGAGTAATCAAGATATTTCATCATACAATGGATCACGTGATCAAAAGTGTTAAAATCATCATTCCATAATATCAGGCGGTGAACTTCTTTAAGTCCTGCCAGTATCTCTTCGAGAGTAAGTGTTTCTTCCTGTGTTTCGGTTGGCATACGTAACTACAAATTTACTTAAAAACAATAATAAAAGTGTTAAAATTGTGTTTTATGGGCTTAAAAATCATGTTACAATATCGCGCTGATCAAAAATCCTAACCTCCCCGATTTTATGAAAAAAATTGTCCCCTGTTTTATTTTAGCCTGCACCGCTCAGTTGCTAACTGCCGGTATAACGCACGCACAAACTGTAAAAAACGCACAATCGACATTGAAGGCTCCATCCGGCCCTATTACTATTGATGGTAACCTTAAAGACTGGGGCGATAGCTTGCGTTATTTTAACGACGAAAAAAAGATCAGTTATACACTCGCTAATGATCAAACCTTGCTTTATGCTGCTATACGCATCAGCGATCGCATGGACCAGATCCGGACTTTAAACGCAGGTATTACCCTGAGTGTTGATACCAAAGGCAAAAAAAAGGAAAGCTTTTCCCTTACTTTTCCATTGGCCGATCCGGGAACACCACCAACCTTTGGTAAACGCGATAACCCCGGCGGCGATATTACCCAGGAAGATCGTGACGAGTTGATGCGTGAGCGTGTAACCAAACTGCGTAATATAAAAGTGGTTGGCTTTAAAGATATTGAAGGCGATATGATAACCACATCAAATACCTATGGCATTAAAGCAGCTATCGACTATGACGCCGAAGGTAACCTGATCTACGAAGTAGCTGTACCTTTGCAATTTTTTCATGCGGAGGACATCGCCAAAAACGAATGGGCGTTTAATTTTAAAATAAACGGACTGCAACGAGCCAAAGGCGATGGTGCCGAAAACCCAGATCATCAGAGCGGCGGTTTTGGCGGAGGTGGTGGCGGCAGAGGCGGTCGTGGTGGCGGCGGCGGCGGAATGGGTGGTGGCGGTCGTGGCGGCAGAGGCGGTCGCGGCGGTGGAATGGGTGCCGGAGGAGGCGAAAGCGGCCGCAGCGAAATGGCCAAATCAACTGATTTCTGGGAGAAATTTTACCTGGCTAAGTAATTCAAAAGTTAAAAATCAAAAGTCAAAAACCTGGCACGCTGAATCAACTACAATATTTGAACAATTAAAAAGTCAAAACCCTACATGGATTTTGACTTTTTACTTTTGAATTTTGACTTAATATTTACTCCACCTTATACTTGAACACCTGCCTGCCCAGGTTACCTTCGGCATCCATCCCTTCAATAATAATACGATAAGTGCCTTTGCCATCGGCATTAAAAAATGAGAGGGAGGCATTACCATCTTTATCCGTTAGTATCTTAGGGTTCCAATATATGGTTGATCGCAGATCCTGCATTTGTGCATTTGTTTTAGGATCATCATACTGCGGCGAATAAAACTCCCTGGCTTTGTAGTATCCCTTAGGCGAGTAAGTGACCACACCCGGGGCATAACGATTATACACAGCGCCCTCGTCGCCGCGCTTGGTGGTGATTATCAGTAACCCATTGCCTCCTCTGAAGCCATATATAGCGGTATTGCCTACCGAACGTAAAACTTCAATACTGGCAATATCAGATATCACTAAATTGTCCAGATAATCGGCTTCCATATTGATACCGTCAACAACTATCTGCATAGCACCACCACCACGGGTTGAGTAAGGTATACCTCCACGAAAAATAACACCTAAAAGCCTGCCCGCTAAGATATTGGAAAGCTGCCCTCCCCCCATATTTTCCAGATCTTTATAAGTAAGCACCTGATCGGCATTACCGGCTCCGTTTAAATTTGACGAATGTTTTACCGCCGTGGTACGGGTATCTTTTACTACCACTTCTTTTAACACAATGGTATGGTTACCAATCCCATACTTTACCTGCTCATTGAACAGTTTTTTGCTGTTCTGCAAATAAACCGAGCGGCCATCACTTACATTTACCTGTAAATCGGCAGCATTCTTATTTTTCCCTACCACTTGCGGGGCTATGTTATCCAGCTCTATCTCCAGGTTCTTCCGGTCTTTAGCGGTACGGGCCTGCACCACAAATTTGATGCTATCTCTAAACACCAGGTTACTGAACGTGAATTTTCCCTGGGCATCTGCTACGGTGTCTAAAATAAATGTGCCTCCGGCGGTAGTAAATAAAGTTACTTTACCGTTGGATACGGGTTTACCGCCAAAAGTTTTTAAATGCCCGGTTACCTGTAACGATTTTTCGGGCTGATAAACTACGGGAGGTACGGCGTCATTGATCACTTGCTTCCATTCAAACCTACGGTAACCCTGGGTAAGCATCAATACGTCAAGATCGGCTTTTGTTTTCGTGCTTTGATCGGCAAAATAATAGCCCGGTTTTTCGATATAACCCTTCAGATCTGAACTCAGCAATATGTTCGAAAAAATGCTTTCTTCATTGGTTTCATCAACTGGAACCTTTGCCATATCGATAACCGAGGCTGAAAAACTGCCGATAACAGGCTTATCTTCTTTATTTTTCACATTCAGACTAATGGTTACCTTTTCGCGCGATGCGTATTGCTGCTTAGGCGCCGAAACTGATAATTTAAGCTGATCGGGGTTTTGAATAAATACAATACGTTCATTCAGCGGCTCGCCATTGGCAGAAAATAAAGTGAACTGTACAATACCAGATGGGAATTTACTCTTAGGAATAACTGCCCTAAATGTTTTACCATTATCAGAGCTTTTGGCCGCGTAATAAATTTCGCCGCAACTTTGACCTACCAGCAGGAGGCTGCCTGCAGTTGTGGCGTTTTGCGCAATACCCGACCCCGGCAATATTTTTGCCGTCAGATTATCATCCTCCGAATTATCAATGCTTAAAACATATGCGTTGTCAACCGCTTTGGGCAAGTTAAAATCGCCACCAGATCCATCCGCAAATACCACATGAGCCTTATAGGTTTTGCCGCTCATGGGTGTTAAGTTGAATACCCCCATACCCAGGTGGGTACTGTTAAATACAGCTACGGTTTGGTTCTGGTCGTCTACAACAGTGCCTTTGATATCAACACCCAGGCCATCGGCACCAACCGCTTTAAAACCAACCTTGCAACCAGCATCATTCACCAAGGTGCCACTTTCCGGGAAAAATTGTACATCTACTTTGGCCGATACCGCTTTAATAGGTACCACCTTAGTGACAACCTTTTTATCAATCAGTTTGATATTGGCAATAATAATACCTGTTGCTGCCGGGTTTGGAGTGGTATTGAGGAATGAAGCAGCGAGATCGCCTTTATCATTAGTTATGCCCTTACCTTTAAAAACTGTTTTACCATTCAATTCAACACGGTAGTTTACTTCGTTGCCAGCATAAGGTGCCCCGTTTGCATCGGTAAAATTGATCAACGCATTCACCTTTTGCTTACCGTTCTGTTCGCCGTAAGTATAATCTGTTTTGGTAAAAACCGTATTACCGATGCCTTTGGATATAGTGATGGTTTTATCAAAAAAATAGGCGTCGCCGGCATTACGCATCCAGTTGGTATAGGCCCTGATGCGATAGTTCCCATCCTGCATGGTATCGGGCAGGGCAAAATCGCCATAGGCCATTCCGCTGATAAGCGGCAGTTTAATACTGCGCTTTACCGAATCATCTTCGCCAATAAGGTCGACATTTAATATTTCGCTATAAGCGGATAGTTGATGTTTGCTTCCAATAGTTACGTAGGCCTTAAACCAGATATCGTCGCCAACGGCATAATAGGGTTTGTCCAGATGCAGGTAAACTTTTTCCTGTGGATGATCGGCACGCCATTTATAAAGCTGATCAACGAGTTTACCGAGCAGATCATCGCCGGGACCGGTGAAACCGAAAATTACCGTAGCAATCACAGTTATCAATAAGCCTACAGATACTTTTTTGAATGTTATCATGGTAAATAAAGTTTAATCTACACAAAATATCTAATCAGGCGATGAGTTGTGAGGTCTTAGGTTTATATATAAGGTTAAATATACGTGCGTTTAAGCCATATACAAAGCTTAATTTTTCACTTTGACCCACCTCAACAGTAATGGTTTAATCGTTCTGAAAAAAAATCGATCAAAACTTATTCTTCCACATCATACTTTCAACAGGGCGTGTTGTAGGGTTATTATATTTAGCGTTGCTTTTGGTATTATACATGGTTTCAATATCACCTTCAACCACAAAATAAATCAGCTGCCCGATAGGCATACCGGCATAGATACGTACCGGCTGGGCGCATGAAATTTCCAGCGTCCAGGTGTTGCAAAAACCAACATCGCCTTTGCCGGCGGTGGCATGTATATCAATACCTAACCTGCCGGTGCTTGATTTTCCCTCCAGGAAGGGTACATGGTTATGGGTTTCGGTGTATTCCATGGTAACACCCAGGTAAAGCGTATTGGGCTGCAGGATAAATCCTTCTTTAGGTATCTCAAAACCATCAATTTCATTATGCAGTTTGGCATCCAGTACCCGGTCGCGGTAAGTAGCCAGGTGTTTGCCTAAATGTACATCGTAGGAGTTGGTACCCAGGCATTCCCGTTTAAAGGGTTCAATAATAATACTTCCTTTTTCAATTTCTTCAAGAATGCGCTTATCTGATAATATCATGGTAGGGCCTAAATTACTATTTTAGTCTTAAGTAGCTAGTATCAGGTATCAAGATTTTTAACAACGGAATCAAAAACTACCATGTAGATTGTCTTGATAGTTTATACTAGCTACTTGATACCAAAACATTATTTAATTAAAATTATTTGACATAAGTTTGCTACCTATTTTGCAATTTTACTTATTATGGCTATAGCATACAGGCAGCGTATCGACGATGATACCGAATTTGCGCTCTGGAAAATAGAAGAAGAGGCTGACGACCTGTATAAACAACTACAACTTGACGACGAAGAAAAAGCCTTTGTTGAAAAACTGAGCCACAGCAAGCGCTACCTGCACTGGCTGGCCACCCGTGTGCTGCTTCGTAAAATGCTGCATACCGACGAATACATTGACTGTAAGGTTGATGCCCATGGCAAACCTTACCTGGTAAACCTGCCTTACCATATATCATTGAGCCACTCTTTTGATTATGCCGCGGTGATGATCAGCAAAACCCATAAAGTAGGGATTGATATTGAACTGATTAAACAAAAGGTAGAGCGTATTGCCGGTAAATTTTTACGACCCGACGAAAGGGCTTTTATTGAAGATAAGCATAAAATAGAGCACTTGTACGTTTGCTGGTGCGCCAAAGAAGCCATATATAAATGCAACGGCGAAAAAGAGGTATCATTTGCCGACAATATTTTCCTGGATCCTTTTAGTTTTAATATCCGGGGCGAGCTAAGCGCGCGCCTGCATAAAAATAATATCAACCTGGATTATGTAGTGAGCTATATGCAATATGATGGCTACATGGTAGGCTTCGTAAAAGGATAAATGTAATGAAGAACAAAAAAGTATTTTTTCAGGATTGGGGTCTGATTGATTATCAACAAGCCTGGGACAAGCAGGAAGAGTTATTTGCCGCTTCGGTAAAAACCAAACTTAATAATCGCAACAGCGAACTGGCTTATGAAGCTGCGGCCAAAACATCGGTAGCGGCCGGCCCCTTTGAGCCTTTTGAACCCGATGAAACCTTTAATTACCTGGTATTTTGCGAACATCCCCATGTGTATACCCTGGGTAAAAGCGGCAAGCCGGAGCATTTGCTGCTGGACGAAAATGGACTGAAAGAAAAGGAAGCTGTTTATTATGCCATTAATCGCGGCGGCGATATCACCTATCATGGCCCCGGCCAGATCGTGTCGTACCCGATACTGGACCTGGATAATTTTTTCACCGACATACACCTGTACCTGCGCACACTGGAAGAGGCAGTCATATTAACTTTGGACGATTATGGATTAAAGGCAGGTCGCTATCCGGGTTATACCGGTGTTTGGTTTGATGCCGATAATGAGAATGCCCGCAAGATATGCGCCATGGGTGTACGCTGCAGCCGTTGGGTAACTATGCATGGACTCGCTTTTAACATTAATACCAATCTGGACTACTTTAATAACATTGTGCCCTGCGGTATTGACGATAAGGCCGTAACCTCTATGCAAAAAGAGCTTGGTCGCGAGGTTGATATAAATGAAGTAAAAGAAATCCTTAAACATCATATTTCCGTATTGTTTGATATGGAGATATTATGATGAAAGCATTATTTTTAATCTTATTTTCGATAAGCACATTATCGGCCTGTACAAAAACAACATCAATGACACATGTACCACCCACTACAGGATCGCCTGTTCCTGTAATTGATACTTTAAGTTACCTGGCACTTGGCGATTCGTATACCATCGGTCAGTCGGTAGATGAGCATGATGCCTTCCCCTACCAGCTCGCAGGGCAATTACCCGGACATAAAATAACCGGCCCAACCATTATAGCCCGTACCGGCTGGACAACCCAACAATTGATATCAGCCATTGACGGTAGCGACTCCAAAAACAAAACCTACGATATAGTAACACTCCTTGTCGGCGTGAACGACCAGTACGGAGGTGGCAGCCAGGCCGATTATCGTATTAATTTTGTACAAGTTTTAAATACGGCTATCAAATTGGCTAAAGGCAATGTTAATCATGTTTTTGTATTATCCATACCCGATTATGGAGTAACACCTTTTGCCCATGGTGATGATGCACGCATTGGTAAAGAGATTGACCAATTCAATGATATTAACCGGCAGGAAAGCGCCAACGCGGGTGTTAATTATATCGATATTACTCCCATATCCAAACTGGCAGCCAATAATTCATCGCTTATTGCCAACGATGGCTTGCATCCATCTGCCACGATGTACCAGATGTGGGTAGAAAAACTTAAACCGGTTGTTTTAAGCGCACTGGAAAAGAAATAAGCAGAAAATAAACTAAACCAGACCGTCATTGCAAGCAATAGCGTGTTGGATTATGGCCTGTCATCCCTATTTGTAAATTCCTACTCTAAATCTTCTGCTTAGCCTTAATTTCCAGATACCGGTTGATGGTATTGATGGTCAAATTTTGAGGGGCGCTCAAAATAGATTGGATGCCATGTTTGGCCAGCTCTTTTACGATGAGCTTTTTATCGTAGGCAAATTTTTCGGCTATGGTTTTTATATAGATACCCTCTACATCGGCAGCGGGTTGCTCACTTAGTTTTTTCAGTTCGGTGTTTTCAAAAAATACCACCAGCAGCAGGTGATATTTGGCTATTCTTTTTAAAAACGGCAATTGTCTGTGCAGAGCGCTCAGGCTTTCGTAATTAGTAAAAAACACCACCAGGCTGCGCTGTTTGATCACCTTACGTACGGTAGCAAACAACAGTTCCATATTGGTTTCCAGGTAGCGTGTTTTTTCTTTGTATAAGGCTTCCAGTATTTTGTTTAGATGCGCAGGTCGTCTCTCGGCAGGTATTACGGCTCCCAACTTTTCGGATATGGTGATGAGCCCGGCTTTATCCTCTTTTAGCAGGGCTACATTTGATAGTACCAGGCTGGCATTGATGGCATAATCCAGCAGGCTCAACCCCTCAAAAGGCATTTTCATGGCCCTTGATTTATCAATAACACAGTATACATGCTGTGATTTTTCGTCGGTGTAGGAATTCACCATCAGGTTGCCCTGCCGCGCGGTAGCTTTCCAGTTAATGGTGCGGTAATCATCGCCCTGAACATAGTTTTTTACCTGCTCAAACTCCATGCTATGGCCAATGCGTCGTATCTTTTTGATGCCGATGTCTGTTAAGCGGTTTGATATAGCCATCAGCTCATATTTGCGCATCTGCAAAAAAGACGGATATACCGGCAGCATTTCTGCCTGCTCAAAATTATACCGCCGCCTGATAAAGCCTAAAGGCGATTTAACGTATACCCGGATATCGCCAAATTCATATTCACCGCGACGTGTTGGCCTTAACACATAATTAATGAGTTTCTTTTCGCGCGGTTTCAGGTTGGTTTTAAACCAGATATCGCGTTTTTGAAACTGAAAGGGGATCTCGTCAATAATGCCAACGCTTATGGGGAAACTATACCAGTTTTCGATATATACCCCCAGATCGTTATTGTCACTATTGCTCAGTCGTTCGGGTGCATGGCGTTTGGCAAACACCCCGTTTGCTGTGCGATACAGCATCAGTATGTCAATAAAAAATAATACAATCAACACCCAAAATGCCAGTGTTGGGATAATACCCAGCCATGGAAAAAAGAACGACAATAAAAACAAAACCACGCTGCAGGTTAAAGCTGCAAACAGGCGGTTTGTTAAAAACAGGTTTCTATAAAAGAGGCTGATGAATTTTTTCACTATAAGCTGTTGATTCGGTATCAAGTAGCTAGTATCAGGTATCAAGATTTTGTAACGATAAATATCGTGTTTAGGCAGTCATGATACTAGCTACTTGATACTAACTTCTATCTCGGTATTTCCAATTTTTGTATGATTTGTGCTACCACATCATCCGGACTTACGCCTTCCATTTCCTTATCCGGCGTGAGCATAATACGGTGCCTTAACACCGGTGCAGCTACATAGATAATATCATCAGGCGTAATAAAATCGCGGCCCTTAATAGCGGCAACAGCTTTGGCGGCATTGATCATGGCCAGCGATGCACGCGGCGAACCACCCAGGAACAACGATTTATGGTTACGCGTTTCATGAATAATCTTGGCCGTAAATTCCAGCAATTTCGCCTCCACATGAAACGACCGTACTTGTTGGCGTAGTGCAATAATATCATTACCAGATAAAACCGCTGATATGTGGGTCAATTGCTCAGTAGTTTTTTGCTGATGCTGACGGGTAATGATAGCTATTTCTTCTTCCAGTGTTGGGTATTTAATCTCTATTTTAAACAGAAAGCGGTCCAGCTGCGCTTCCGGTAAACGATAGGTGCCTTCCTGTTCCACCGGGTTTTGCGTAGCCAGCACGGTGAAAGGTTCCTGCATTTTGTAGGTATGGCCGTCGATAGTTACCTGCCGTTCTTCCATCACCTCAAACAAAGCCGATTGCGTTTTGGCGGGTGCGCGGTTAATTTCATCTATCAGGATAATATTACCAAAAACAGGACCTTGTTTAAATTCAAATTCCGTGCTTTTAGGATTAAATACCGACGTACCCAATATGTCCGAAGGCATCAGATCGGGAGTGAACTGTATACGCGAATAACGGGCATCAATAGCTTTGGAGATCAGTTTGGCGGTTAGGGTTTTGGCCACGCCGGGTACACCTTCTATCAGGATATGCCCATCGGCCAGAATACCTGCAATCAACAGATCAATAGAATCCTGCTGCCCCACAATGATCTGGGCAAGTGTATATTTAATTTGATTAACCGCAGTACTGAGTTTGCTCAGATCGGTTCTGTTTTCAAAATTCTCATTTTCCATTATATCCGGTTTGGCTGTAAAATTTTTCTATCAATTTATTGAGTTGGATCAATTCCATATCAGTTATTTGCTGATGGGTGCTTGCAAAGTTCACCGCGCTGATCAGTGAGCTGGCAAAACCCTCATCTATACCCGTTTTTTGCGCCAGGATATTGACAAATTCCTGATCGAGTTTACTGGTTTTTAACCGGTATTGCTCCCTGATATGCTCCAGCAGGTAAATCACTTTTTTATGGGCGATGTTGGCGTTGTTACGTTTTTCATAATAAACCTGCCCTACAACCGTCACAAAATCAAGCGTAGAATTTGGCAAGGGCTCAATTACAGGAATCACACGTTGGCGACGTTTCATCTCGTAAAAAACAAAAATGAGTATACTACCCAGGCTCAGGTAATAAGCCCATTGTAAAGCCGGGTTGCCGAAGAACACACGCAATGGCGATATATCCTCGGGAATGTCGCCGTTTTGGTACTGGTCCCAGTAAACATATGGAGCTTTGGGCAAGTACGACAGGGCTTTGGCCACATATTCGGATCCTTGCGGGGTCAGCAGGCTGTAATTGGTAAAAACATCAGGTGTGGCGCACAGGTATAGCGTGCCTTTACCAAATTTGTAGCTTAAAAAGGTGCAATGGTCAGCATAGTTTTTGCCTATCACTGTGGCTTTAGCGGTATCGAGCTCCGAGAAATACTGATTGGCAATGTCGCGCTTAAATACATAATTGCTGGGCGCCTTTAACTGTGGATTGGTAAAGTTGATGGATACATTTTTGGCGGCGTACTCAGCCCTTGTCTCTATTTTTAAAGTATCGGTAATAAAGCCCCGCCATTCAAAGGCCGACATAAATACCGAATTGCCCGCTTTGATGTACTTAACCATCGCCTCAAAGTCAAATTTATTGAGGGTGATACTTTTGGCTATGATGATGTAGTTTCCTTGCTGAAGGCTATCGCCATGAAAAACATTATAGGCCGATTTGTTGGTTCTGGTCAAGCCGGCACCGGGATAGATATCCTTTAACCGGTCGTACAACAAATAGGTGCCAAAAGGGATCTTGTCCTTATAATAAAGGGTTGATTGCCAGTTAACTGGTTTAGGTTTATTATACTGTGCTACCACGTAACCGATGAGTAACAGGCTGGCAATAGTGATATAGATTTTAAAATCTTTCATGCTATACCCTTGTTAAAATCCTGAAATACGGTATTGATGTTTTTGAAAGTTTGCCCGTCAATAGCAAATTCGCCATACCAAACATATTCAAACTGTAAAGTCAATGATTGGAAAAGCTGGCGCTGGTGTGTATTGGTCAATTCATCAATATAGGCGCTGTTGGTTTTATCAATTTGCCATTTAATCAAATGGGCGTCGCTCAGTTGTTTTAGGCATTTTAAATAAAGCATCCTTACGGCCAGGCGGTAATTATGCTGTGAAACGGCCCTTTCAATTTCGTCATCAAAATTGATGTCATGAATATTTTCCAATGATTCGGTAAACGGTAAGTTCGCCGACATAGACTTACGCCGGAAAATACTCAACATGTCAATCCCCATAAGTTTAAGCACCAGGAACACCACAGCCGCCAAGCCCGCTGCCAGGATCAAATATTGTAAAATATATAACAAGACTTTCAAAAAGGGGCTCATGCTATGCTTACCTAATTTTATAGGTTTAAACAAATCCCAGAACCAGCGCCAGAAACGGTCCCACCAGGAAGGCGTTGTATCGATATCGTCTTTGTATTGAAATTCGGGTTGTTTGCTGTGAGCTGCAATAACAGCGTTATCTAAATGGCGTACGTTTACCTTTGCGGTATCCATCTTAAGCACTAAAGGCTGCTTAACAGGCTTAACAGCCGGTGTAGTCCCGTTGCTTACATGAACAAACAATGCAAAAATTATGGTACAGAACAGGCGCAGCATGATCAATATTCTTCGGCCGGTAAATCAGTATCGGGTGTGATGGTACCCAATTTGTTTATTTTGTCCATTAAGCTGGTGCCATCTTTGCTTTCGGTTAAATTATAATAGCAAAGTGCTAATGCGGTTACCGGTAAAATAGCAAATACCTGGCAAAGTTGCTGTAGTGCCGCGCCAATAACAGCCGCGGGGACTGATAGTGCGCCACCTCCTTTTTGAGGAACAGCAAGCAGGCTTATCATGTTAATAATACTTGTTGGTATTGAAACTACCATGATGGCCACATAAAATATTATCCATATGACTACCAACGAACCAAAAGTTACCCACCAGTTATCCTTGATCAGAAAGAAACTGCGGTTAAAGGCATAACTGAAGCTGGCATTCTCCAACACCATAATCGGGAATATGAGCGCGAAAATTGGGGAAAGGTAAATACCTGGTACGAAACAAAGCAACGTAGCCACAGCAAGTAATACATAAAGCAGTAAAGAACTGCCCAGCACCCTCAAGAAGTAATATTTAATATAACCCCACATCTCCTCTGTTGTAGGTACTTGTTTGTCTTTCTCTTTATAAAGCGCTATGTAGCTTAAAAAGGTAACTGTTACGGCAATAAAGCTTAACATTCCAAAAAAGATGAGCAAAAAATACTCCGGACCAAAAAAGCTGAATGCAGATGGCCTGTATTCATTAGTGTTAAAAGCGCCGCTCTTTAAGCCGTTTATAGTTCCGGTCCATTTTAATTGGAACAGCGAAGCGCTGATGACACCGCCGGCTACAAATATGCCGCAAAAAGTAAAAAAATATTTAAGCAGCGGTTTTATATTCTGCCGTACAAATAAAAAGGTATCGCTTATAATTTCGCCAAAATCGCGGACTTTGGCTAACTCAACTTTGGATTGCATGATAGGTTTGGGTTGCTTTATAAATTTTGTTTGGGTATATAATCACATACCATATAATGAACAGTAATGACGATGCTAATATAGTAATACTGAGCCATACTGGCATCTCGGTGTGCCGGGTTACAAAACCTTCAAAAAACGCTGCTACAATTAATATAGGGATGATACCAATGGCTACTTTCATGCCATCTTTGGCGCCTCTTTTTAACGATACCATGCGTTTATAGGTTTTGGGGAACAATAAACTGTTGCCCAGAATAATACCTGCGGCGCCGGCTATAATGATAGCCGAGATTTCCAGAGTACCATGTATCCAGATCACGAGGATAGATTTTACACCCAAACCTTTACTGAAAAAATAATACTGAAATGAACCCAGCATAATGCCGTTACGGAAAAGGTAATAAACAGAGCCAACCGTAAATATGATACCACTTACAAAGGTTATCAGCGAAACATAGATGTTATTTACTGCTATTCCAAAAAACATCAAGGCTTCGTTACCGTTTTTGTACACGCCAAAAGGATCTCCCTTCATGATATTGGCATTGGTCATATCTACATATTGGTCGCCCATAATGAGGCGCACAAAATTTTCATCGTATTTGGCCGATAAGGCTCCTATCAAACAAAAAACCATAAAAAATAAAAAAGCATAAAGCAGTTGCTTTTGATAGGTTTTGAAAAGCAATGGCAGTTCATACTTCCAGAAGGTGAGAAAGCGATTGCTTTTTTCACTTTTGTTTTTGTAAATAGATTGATGCAAGCCGGCGGCAAGACCGTTGAGATAAGCGGTGGTTTTTGATTTGGGATAAAATGTTTTGGCATAAGCCAGATCGTCGGTTATCTGGATAAACCTATCGGCAAGCTCGTCAGGATCATTGGTTGGTTCCTGCTCAAAGCTGGTCCATTTTTGAGAGTTTTGCTTTACAAAAAGAGGTTCCCGCATGAATTACCGTATAAATAATTATTTGGTTAAAATAATTACAAAAGAGCTATATAACAACTAAAAAGACATATTTACCTTTTATATTTGAATCATATGCAAACGATAAGGATAACCACCACACAAAATATAGATATTGATTACGAGGTAGCTGGCTTGGGCGAACGCATTGTAGCCTATATTATTGATATGGCCATGTTTTTTGTTATCCTTATAGGAACACTAATTGCTATAAGCGCAGCCGGTGGATTTGAAAAAGGAGGGAATGGAGGATACGCAGGGCTTGGTATAATGTTAATTATTTATGCGGTATTATTTGTTTTTTATGATCTGATATGCGAGGTAGCCATGAACGGGCAAAGTGTGGGTAAAAAGGTTATGAAAATAAAAGTAATAAGCCTGGATGGTACCCGGCCGCGTTTAGGTCAATACTTGTTGCGCTGGCTTTTCCGGATAGTTGACTTTACCTTAACCAGTGATTTGTGTGCGTTGATCTGTATAGCCGTGTCAGACAAATCGCAACGCGTGGGTGATATGGTGGCTGGTACCACGCTGATCAGGACCGTTCCGCGCACCAAAATGCAAAACATAGCTTTTAAACCCGAGGCGGATACTTATCAGCCTGTTTTTCCGCAGGCGGCCAGTTTAAGCGAGCAGGATGTTGAACTAATAAATGAAGTGATTAACAATTATATCAAAAGCGGTAACAGTATGTTGGTTTACAGTATGGCCCAGCGTATCAAAGATCTGCTGAATGTAATGCCACCCGCCGAAATGAATAATATGTTGTTTTTACAAACTATTATTAAAGATTACAGCCATATTGTAGCTCAGGCCGATGTTTTGTAGTGGTCATATAATCCCCACATTTTAATACCATAACTCACCAGTACCATACTGCCTATGATCATAAATAAGGTTTTCTTGATGGTTGATTTGGGTGTGTCTAACTTAAAATAGCCATCGGCAATGCCGTATGCAAAGAAGAGCAGGAGTGGAATAGTAGGCGGATATAGTGCAAAGCTTTTTTGAAGATCGCCCTGGAAAAGGGCAACTACCGCCCGTTGGAAACCGCAGCCAGGGCAGTCGATCCCGGTTAAGTATTTAAAAGGACAGGGGAGCAAATGATTTTGCAGCCAGTGGATAAAACCAGTCTGGCTGCAAAATATTTGTAAATAGATATGATTAAATAACATTACACCTGCGGTGGAGGCGGGGTATTGCTAAACGGATCTTTATAACCTCTTGAAGGATCAAATGGGTTACCGCCACCAACAAAACCGGCACCGGCAGGGCCTAAATATTGGTAGTTACCAAAGGCTAATATTGGCAAAAATATAAACGATAGAAAAAAGATACCGATGGTAAAGCCAACACCTTGCCCAAAGCTTTTGCTTAAAAGGTTAATGGTCCATGGAATAAAAACAATACCAGTACATGGAATCAGCAGTAGAAATATCCACCATATAGGTTTGCCTATAATTTCTAAAAGTACAATGACACTATAGATAGGGATTATAGATGCCCACCCTGGTTTACCAGCTTTTTCGAATATTTTCCACATACTAATAATGGAAATAATGGAAATAATTAATATAGGGATAATACAGGCCATGAATATTCCGGCTGAGGCTGCTGAAGAAGGATCATAATCTTGCATTTTGATTTGGTTTAAGTAAATGTTTTAATGTTTGTTTATTACCGCAAAATATAAAAATTTTAAATAAAAATTAAATAATCACTTTTTTATTACGAAGTGGGAATGAGATTTTATTTATAATTTTGACCTGATGCAGAGAGAACAAATTTCGGTTTTTGATATGTTCAAGATAGGCATAGGGCCTTCCAGTTCACACACACTGGGACCCTGGCGGGCAGCACAGCAATTTGTGCAGACACTTGAACAGCAAGATGTTTTACCCCTGGTTGAACAGGTGAAAATATTGCTTTACGGTTCATTGGCTAAAACAGGTCGTGGCCATGGAACCGATATTGCCATATTATTAGGATTGAGCGGTGACGATCCGGTAACTTTTGAAGTTGACCGGATAACGTCTAAAATCGGCGATATCACAGCAACCCATAAATTAGAACTCGGAGGCATTCAAACCATTACTTTTTCAGTGGTCGATGACCTGCTTTTTCTGTTTAACGAAAGCTTGCCTTTTCATCCCAACGCTGTAACTTTCCAGGCATTTTTGAGCAATGGCAAAGCCGTTTCAGAAACTTATTATTCTATAGGTGGTGGTTTTGTGGTGAAAGAGGGTGGCTCGAACCAAAGCAAACAGGAAGTTGATCTGCCTTTTCCTATCGATACTGCTGCCGATCTGCTGCATTGGTGCATCAAAACCGGGTTGAAAATATCCGAAGTGGTGATGGAGAATGAGCTTGCCTGGCGCAGCGAGCAGGAGACCCGTAGTGGTGTTTTAAATATTTTCAAAGCGCTGAAAGAGTGCATTTATCGTGGTTGCCATACCACAGGGCAACTACCAGGTGGCTTAAATGTAGCCAGGCGTGCTTTTAAACTCAATAGCAAATTAATAGGCAATCATACTTATACCAATTACGATGAATGGGTTTTAGCCATTCGTAAAACCGGCGAAGGGTTTAAAAATATATTAGACTGGGTAAGTTGTTTTGCCCTGGCCGTAAATGAGGAGAATGCCTCGTTTGGCAGGGTGGTTACCGCGCCTACCAATGGTGCGGCAGGTGTTATCCCGGCTGTACTACAATACTACATTGTTTTTTGCGAAGGGAATACAGAGCAGCGCATCATTCAGTTTTTACTCACTGCTTCAGAAATTGGCAGCATCTTTAAAAAAGGCGCTACCATATCAGCAGCAATGGGTGGCTGCCAGGCCGAAATTGGCGTATCATCAGCCATGGCAGCCGCTGCGCTTACCGAATGTATGGGCGGTACACAAAGACAGGTACTCATGGCTGCCGAAATAGCGATGGAGCACCACCTCGGCCTCACCTGCGATCCGATAGGTGGTTTGGTGCAGATTCCTTGTATCGAACGCAATACGATGGGGGCAATCAAAGCTATTACTGCCTCGCAACTGGCTTTACAAAGTAACCCTGAAAAAGCAAAGGTAAGTTTAGATGCCGTAGTAAAAACCATGTGGCAAACCGCCCTGGACATGAATTCCAAATATAAGGAAACCTCAGATGGTGGATTAGCTATTAATATTCCTATCAGTTTGCCGGAGTGTTAGGCCCACGCCCCCTGAACAGGGAACTGAAAATTTCAACATCAATTGGAAAACGCGTCATTGCTGTAAGGATTATGTAATTCTGTTACCGAATTACTTGACCTTTACAATGACGCGAGAGAAAAAAGGTCTACAATTCCGTAACTTCTTGATTCTCGTGCCTTGCCTCTATAAACTATCCCGCTTTCGGGAAAGTTACACCAGCGGCGCCGAGGTCTTTGATGATTTTTTCCTGTAGAGCCATTTTAGCGGTTAAAAAATTGGCTGGCTGAACCCATACGTTGATCATGTACCTAATGGAGTCGATCTCCAGGCTATTGATACCCACTTTGGATGCCGGTGTTTTCAACAAGCCGGGGCTGGTACTTATCGCATTCTCAATAATGCCCCGCACTTTCTCAACATCATTAGCATAACCTACCTTTACTTCAAAGTCAAGACGGCGTGTGCCTTCGCGGGTTACATTGATAATAACCTCATTAAACAGCTTGCCATTAGGTATAATGACTGTTTTGTTATCAGCAGTAAGTAAAACCGTGTAGAACATTTGTATAGAGGTTACCTTGCCATCCTGTCCCTGGGCCAATATACTATCATTAAGCTCGAATGGTTTTAGTAATAATATCAGCACTCCACCTGCAAAGTTTTGAAATGTGCCAGACAGCGCCAAACCTGCGGCCACACTAAAGGCGCCGATAATGGTGGTGAAGATGGTCATTTCCCAACCAATAATATTCATTACCCAGATCACCAGCAGCACATAAAGCGCGGTAATAGTAAGGCTCAGAAAAAAGGGTTGAAGTGATGAGTGGATACCTCTCCTGATCATCCGGTTGCGCATCCGAGTACGGATAAGCTTTATTACCCAAAGGCCAATAAAAAAAATGATGATCCCGCCAAGATATTTAGGGCCGTGCTCAATAAGCCAAGTGTGGAAATCTTTGTAAAAGTCCTCTACTTTATAAGTATTCATAACTGAAAGCAAAGGTAAAAATTTATTACTTACCGTAAATAGTAACAAACAGCTCAGGGCCCTTGATCAGCACCCAATCAACTATGGTACTGCGCACTAATTTTGATGTTTGAACTATTTTTTTCATAATACTCTGTAATACACAAATCCTATGCCCGGGAATGGAAGTTTCAGATTTGTTACGCAAAAATACACAACGGTAATACAGAAGATACACAAAATTAATCAAATGATTAACTCATGACTATCCCTTTACCTTTTCATGACCCAAAATGCTTCTAAAAACAAAATCCCCGTCTGGAAAACCAGACAGGGATTTGTATTGTGTATATTTTTTAAACACCCCTTTCAGGGTGTTAGGAGGCTTACATCATACCACCCATGCCGCCGCCACCCATTGGTGGACCACCAGCTGGAGCATCTTCAGGATCATCAGCCAATACAACTTCTGTTGTTAACAACATAGCTGCGATTGAAGCTGCGTTCTCTAAAGCTACACGACCTACCTTAGTTGGGTCGATAACACCGGCACCAATCAGGTTTTCGTATTTGTCGGTACGTGCATTGTAACCAAAGTCGGCAGTGCCTTCTTTAACTTTTTGCACAACGATTGAACCTTCGATACCCGCGTTTTCGCAGATCTGACGTAAAGGCTCTTCGATAGCACGACGGATGATCTGGATACCAGTGTTCTCATCTTCGTTATCACCTTTCAGGTCGGCTAAAGCAGCTACCGCACGGATGAAGGCAACGCCACCACCTGCAACAATACCTTCTTCAACAGCCGCACGTGTTGCATGTAATGCATCATCAACACGGTCTTTTTTCTCTTTCATTTCTACTTCTGTAGCAGCACCTACGTACAATACAGCAACACCGCCAGATAATTTGGCTAAGCGCTCTTGTAATTTTTCGCGGTCATAATCAGATGTAGTTGATTCGATCTGAGATTTGATCTGACCTACACGGCCTTTGATCTCATCGGCAGAACCAGCACCGTTAATAACGGTAGTATTATCTTTGTCGATAACGATTTTCTCAGCAGTACCTAAGTAAGAAAGATCAGCGTTTTCTAATTTGTAACCTCTTTCTTCAGAAATCAAAGTACCACCAGTCAGGATAGCGATATCCTCTAACATAGCTTTACGACGATCGCCAAAGCCAGGAGCTTTAACAGCAGCCACTTTCAGTGAACCACGGATCTTGTTAACTACCAGGGTAGCTAAAGCTTCGCCGTCAAGATCTTCGGCAATGATCAACAATGGTTTACCGGTTTGTACTTGTTTTTCCAAAATAGGAAGTAATTCTTTCATCGAAGAGATCTTTTTATCGTAGATCAGGATGTAAGGATTTTCCAATTCAACTTCCATTTTGTCGGCGTTGGTTACAAAGTAAGGAGAAAGGTAACCACGGTCAAACTGCATACCTTCTACAGTTTTAACTTCAGTTTCTGTACCTTTTGCTTCTTCAACAGTGATTACACCGTCTTTACCAACTTTAGCCATAGCTTCAGCGATCAATGAACCGATAACCTCGTCATTGTTAGCAGAAATTGAAGCTACTTGTTTGATTTTGTTGTTGTCTTCGCCAACGGTTTGTGACTGGCTTTGCAGGTTTTTAACAACTTCTGCAACAGCTTTGTCGATACCGCGTTTCAGATCCATTGGGTTAGCGCCGGCTGCAACGTTTTTAATACCTGCAGTAACGATAGCCTGAGCTAAAACGGTAGCAGTAGTAGTACCATCACCGGCAATATCAGCAGTTTTTGAAGCTACTTCTTTCACCATCTGGGCACCCATGTTCTCTAAAGCATCTTTCAGTTCGATTTCTTTAGCCACAGTTACACCATCCTTAGTGATAGCTGGTGAACCGAATTTTTTATCGATAATTACGTTACGACCTTTAGGACCTAATGTTACTTTAACCGCATTGGCTAAAATATCAACACCGCGTTTCAGGGCGTCGCGTGCTTCAACATTGTATTTAACTTGTTTTGCCATGTTTGTTTTAGTTATTGAATTATTGAGTTAGTGAATTAGTGATTTGAGCTTCACTACCTAATAATTAATTTTTGATTTTAATTTAAATTGGGGCTTGTTTTGATGATTGGTAAAAAACATTCACTAAATCACTAATTCACCCATTCACTAATTAAAGTACCGCGTAAATGTCAGATTCGCGCATGATCAGATACTCTTTACCTTCATAAGTAATCTCGGTACCTGCATATTTTCCATATAAAACCTGGTCACCAACTTTTACGGTTAAAGGCTCATCTACTTTACCATCGCCAACTGCAACGATAGTTCCACGCTGAGGTTTTTCTTTAGCGGTATCCGGGATAATAATTCCCGAAGCGGTCTTCTCTTCGGCAGCTGCAGCTTCCACCACAACTCTGTCGCCGATTGGTTTAATGTTTAATGACATAGTTATCTCTGTTTATTTTATTTAAGTTTTCGACTCCAATTCCTCATCAATTATGCCAAGGAAGCACATCGGTCAATATTGACAGGTTAACTGTTGTAATGTCAGCTAAAGGTTATTTTATTTTTGACGCTTAACAATCTTTTAATATCCCCGTGCCATCATGTCAGTTACTTATTTTTGTAAAATAATGGCATTTTACAAGCAATAACTAAATTTTAACTCCCCGGCTGATAGCTTTGTGTCCTGCTGTTTAATAGCAATTGGTTCCCTCTTTTTATTAATGTTATGCCGTAAGCCGAGGTAGCAAACGCGCACCAGGCGCCTACTATTCCGGTAACTTCATACGCAGGAAATCCTTTATTTGTCAGGATAATTCCCAAAATAGCACCCAGGGATATAAAGCCACCCATAAAATAATAAGCCGTGCGTTCCATAATTTTGGCTAATGGGAAAAAATGCAAGCCTACAATAAGCGCGAAGCAGGAAATGAAATAGTTACCATGGCCCGTATTATTCAGCACGTTTACTACCACAAATATCATCACACCCTCCACTATAAAAATAATGTTGAACCATTTGCTTTTAGCCTTATCTTCTATCGAATCAGGAACTGCTTCGTCTTTGGTCTTTTTAGATGCCGAATAAAATCTACTATAGGCGACCAGGAAAAACCCAACCACCAGGGCAAACAATACACCTATACTCCAGTAATCCCGTCCATGTAATGCAACCTCAGCAATTACTGTCCATACTAATGTAAAGGCTGTCATCAGGAACAGCCCACCCAGCACATCATCAAACCCCTTTTTCAAATTGGTTGCAGAACTCGTCATTGTTATGTTATCAAAAATTATTTGGAGAACTAAATTAATAATATCTTTTAGTACCAACAACGCAGCATTGGCTTTCTCTATAAAATCTTTTGGAGTTATGTACACAAAAAAAGGCTTTGGACGTATCCAAAGCCTTTTTTATTCTTTTAACCGCTATGATTATTTAGCCGGTTTTGTTTCTGGTTTAGCAGGTGCAGGTGTTGAAGGTAAGCTCAACGGTGCACTTGCAGGCGCTGTTGGTTTTGAAGCTTTTTCAATTTGCTCCTTCAATGCCGGGTTACTGCCATTTGTTGACGAACCACCTTTTACAGCCACGTTAATAGCCAGCGATAAAACCATTACACTAATGGCCAACACCCAGGTACCTTTTTCTAAGAAATCGCCTGTTTTTTGTACACCCATCAATTGTGATGAGCTGGAGAAATTTGATGATAAACCACCACCTTTAGGGTTTTGGATCAGCACAATAAGGCCTAAAAGGATGCAAACGATAATGGTAATGATAATTAAAACTAAATACATTTCTTTATATTAATTGGTTTTCTTTTCTAACTGTTCAATTTGGGTGGCAAAGTAACGGCTTTTTTCCGGGAATTTCAACATCAATTTTTTATAAGTAGCTATTGCTTTGTGGTAAAGCATTTGGTCGGCATATATTTGTGCAAGTGTTTCGCTTACCAGGTCGTTCCGGTCCTCTGAGCTCTTTTTGGCTTTGTTCTCATTGTCCAGTTTATCCATGGCTGGCGGCCTTATCTGCGGCTCTTCCTGTATAAAGCGTTCAATGATCAAATCTTCTTTCCGTTTTACTTCGGGCCCATCCGGCTGAGGTGTTTTTTCCAACTCTTCCAATGACCGTACATGGAAAATATTTTCAACATACTGTTGTTGCAAGGCATCGGCAGCAGGCTCTTTTGCGCTATCGCTCTGTTGTATGCGGTTAGGCTGCGCGGGAGCAGGCTCAGGGCTGGAGTAAGGCTGATAAGTTGCGGCATACTCTTTACGGGTTTTATCCAACCACCACATAAAGGTATAAGGCATCTTTTCGTCATCGTATTTGGATACATTCTGGCTTTCATTATCTGCCGGGATGTTACCATTTGTATGAGTTGCGGCTACAGATACCTGCGGCGCCGGCTCTTCTTGTTTTATTTCTTCATGATGTCTTTGGTCGGCGGCTGATTTATCAAACATAAAGTAATCGCTGCCTGCTATGCTGCCTATTACCCAATCTTCCGATATCGGTTCTGGCTCGCTTGCCTTTGGTTTTTCATCGGCAACAACCGGCTCCTGCGCCTTTTCATGCTCGTGACCGGGAATATGGATATGTTCAATGCCTAATATTTCGTCATAAACATCATCTTCAATACCGTCATGAGGGTGATTGGCGGCTTTAACCGGTTCATCAATACCTCTTATTTCGTCATATACCTCGTCTTCAATTTCTCCATGAGAATGTGAAACTGAGGCTACGGGTTCATGTGATACGGAAGCCACCGGTTCGGCTGTTGCAGACTGCGCGTGCGCCTGATCATCATCGGTTTCGGCCGGAGTCCTGTTTTTGTTTACAAACTGATCTTCGGCATGAAGATCCGCAACAACGGGTTCATTGATTACTGTATTTTCAGATACCAGACCAATGTTAAAATAGTTTTCACCAGCGTGGGCAACGTTTTCACTGCTTTGGTAACTACCGCTATCTGCAGGGTGATTTACAATTTGTGTTGGTAACACTACGGCCAGGCTGTCGGCTTCGTGTGTAAGTTTGTATAAAAGTTTCGGATCAAAATAAGCAGCAGCTTGCTTAATGTCGTTGGCATTGCCGGCGCGGGCAAGCACGGCGCGCAGTAAACCGCTCTGAGGAAATTCATTAACCAGTTGCTGCAAATTATAGCTATGCTGCTGCCCCGTATTAGCCGGATTAGCCAACAATTCCAATAATATTCCGTTCTGCCTGTTATTCAAGTCTTGATCCACGTGGTTGAAAGTACGAATTGCCTACCAATTAGAAAAGGCTTTGTTAAAAATATCTTCTGTTATCTTATCAGTTATCGTTTTTATCAGGTTTTGCTCCTGCGCGCCTATATCCCCTTTATAATCCTGATAATTGGTAAATGTTTGATCAAAGTTAAGCTTTTTATCGGCAGGAGTCTTTGCGGTATTGTAAACAAATTTAACTCTTACAGTAATTGTTAACCTGTTCGCATCAGCAATAGGCGCTACGTTATTGGCTACCGCCTGGATAGAAACCGGAGCAATGGTATACCCTATAATACTGCCCGACAAGGTAGCATCCGCTTCAGCATTACGGGAAATACTTAGCCGGCTTTGGTTACGTATCCTGGTTTTTAAACCTTCGGTAAAGTTTTGGCTCAGGTTGGCTACAACCAGGGGAGCATTATTTTCAAAAAACTGCACATCAAGCGTTTTCATATCCGCCGGAATAGAAGCATTCCGGAGTGTATAGCAGGATGACAATAACAGGCTTAACGAACAAACAATAACCCCAAAAACTCTTTTCATTTAGCTTATAAATTTAATTCTTTTATTTTCCGGTAAAGTGTACGCTCTGATATGCCTAGTTCATTAGCTGCCAGCTTACGTTTGCCTTTATGTTTCTTCAACGCTTTGCGTATCAGATCTGATTCTTTTTCAATCAGCGATAACGATTCTTCTACCTCTTCGGCATCATGCGTTATATTATAGGCATCAACGTTATTATTATTGCTGCTGTTATTTACCGTATTAACGGGTTGTTGCAAAGTAAATTGCGCTTCGGGGTTTCCGGGCAGTTCAATATCGCGATATAGCTGGTTTATGGTTTGCGAATGGTTGCTGTAGTTAGCTGCCACTCCCCCATGCTCTATAATATCCGCTACCAGCTTTTTCAGTTCTACCATATCGCGTTTCATATCAAACAGCACTTTGTACAGGATATCCCTTTCAGAAAAATCCTCTTTTGGCTGATTGTCCAAACGCATGGGCAAATTGCGGTTGCTGGTTTCGTGTGGGATGTAAGTAAGCAGCGTTTGCGCGGTAATGATCCGGTCGCGCTCCAGTACAGCAAGCTGTTCGGCCATATTTTTAAGCTGCCTCACGTTACCCGGCCATGAGTAATTAACCAGTACCTGCTGGGCCTCATCATCCAGCTGAATAGGTGGCGTGCGATATTTGTCGGTAAAGTCCGATGTGAATTTTCTAAAAAGCAGGTAAATATCTTCCTTCCGGTCGCGCAGTGGTGGTATGCGCAACGGAACAGTGTTTAACCTGTAGTAAAGATCTTCCCTGAACTTGCCATTTTTTACGGCCTCGTACACATCAACATTGGTAGCCGCAATAACGCGCACGTTCGTTTTTTCTACTTTTGACGAACCCACCTTAATATATTGTCCCGATTCCAGCACACGCAACAAGCGGGCTTGTGTCCCCAAGGGCATTTCGGCAATTTCATCCAGAAAGATGGTACCGCCGTTCACCGTTTCAAAATAGCCTTTACGTTCACCAACAGCACCGGTATAGGCACCTTTTTCGTGACCGAATAATTCCGAATCAATAGTACCCTCTGGTATGGCGCCACAGTTCACCGCAATAAACGGCCCGTGTTTACGCGGACTCATCTGGTGTATAATGTGCGAGAATACTTCCTTACCGCTCCCGCTTTCGCCGGTTATCAGTACCGAAATATCTGTAGGCGATACCTGGTTAGCAATATTTATAGCCCGGTTAAGCAATGGCGAATTGCCAATGATACCAAAGCGTTGTTTTATTTCTTGTATATCCATAAAGAGATTCAAGAATCAGGACATCAAGAACCAAGACAAAAGTTTCAGCATTGAATCCTAATTCGGTTTTAACTATTACTTTTCAAAATATATTCTCTGAAATCGAATATCATCTTTTGAATTTCAATAGATTAAGAATCAGGAAATCAAGAACCAAGACAAAAGTTTTAGCATTGAATCCTAATTCGGTTTTAATCATTACTTTTCAAAATATATTCTCTGAAATTGAATATCATCTTTTGAATTTCAATAACTAATTCTAAACATTCTTTTAGTTTATCCTCAGAGCCATAAGCCCTGCGTTCACATATCAATAATTGTGTTTCTACTTCAAACGCCGATGAAAGCGATGTAGTTAAAAACTCGGCAAAGTGAACCTTTGTTCTCTTTCCAGACCCTTCAGCTATATTTGAAGGGATCGAACACGAGCATCTGTTAAGTTGATCAATCAGGTTGAAGCGTTCATCGATTGGTAATCCTTTACAAAATTCATAAGTTAAATCGGTTAGGTCCATCGACCTTTGCCAAATTTTCAAACTTTTAAAATTGTGCTTCACCAATCTTTAAGCTTCCTTTCTTGTCTCTTGATTCTTGACTTCCTGCCTCTATTCTACCACTACTCCTATCAAAGTCGCCGACGTTGTTTTTTCGATCAACACGTTCACGTACTCTCCGGGTTTGTAGTTGTCACCTACCGGGAAAATCACCATGGCGTTTTGATCGCTGCGGCCACAATAGTCTTTGTCTGATTTTTTGGAGTAACCCTCTATCAGCACTTTTTCTATCTTGCCTATGCGTGCCTGCATCCGGTAAAACGAATACTCCTGTTGCTTGGCTACAATCTGGGCCAGACGCTTCTGTTTTATTTCTTCCGGGATGTCATCAGCATAACGTTTCGCGGCCAAAGTGCCTGGGCGTTCGCTGTACTTGAACATGTAGGCAAAATCATACTTCACGTAATCCATCATGGTTACGGTGTCATAATGCTCCTCATCGGTTTCTGAACAAAAACCAGTGATCACATCGGTTGATACCGCGCAATCTGGTATAATACGACGGATAGCATCTATACGGTTGATATACCACTCCCTGTCATAAGTGCGGTTCATCATCTCCAGTATCCGGCTATTGCCCGATTGTACCGGCAGGTGAATATAGTTGCAAATGTTTTCGTATTGGTTGATGGTGTACAATACATCATCGGTGATATCCTTTGGATGCGAGGTGGAAAACCGAACCCGCAGATCAGGGTTGATCAAGGCTACCAGTTCCAGCAAATTAGCAAAATTGGTAGTGGACTCTGATGTTGTATCTGCGTTTTCATTTGACTCAGAGCCTAAAACTTCCGACTCAGAACTTGCTTTCCATTTATACGAATCCACATTTTGCCCCAGCAAAGTAACCTCGCGATAACCTTTGTTAAACAGATCTGTACACTCAGCTATGATCGACTTTGGGTCGCGGCTACGCTCACGGCCGCGGGTAAATGGTACTACGCAAAACGAGCACATATTATCGCAGCCACGCATAATAGATACAAAGGCGTTAATGCCGTTGCTATTTAAGCGCACCGGACTGATATCGGCATAAGTTTCCTCGCGCGACAGCAGTACGTTCACTGCTTTCTGGCCGCTATCAACCTGGTCAATCAGTTCGGGTAGGTTGCGGTACGCATCCGGACCAACCACTACGTCAACCAGTTTTTCTTCTTCTAAAAATTTCGATTTCAGGCGTTCGGCCATGCAGCCCAACACCCCTACCACCAGGCCGGGGTTCTTTACTTTAGCAACCGTAAATTCTTTAAGACGATTACGCACCCTTTGTTCCGCGTTTTCACGGATAGAACAGGTATTTATAAAAATAACATCGGCAAGGCTATGATCGGCAGTGGTTTCAAAACCCTGCTCGGCTAAAATTGATGCAACTATCTCACTGTCCGAAAAATTCATGGCACAGCCATAGCTTTCAATATAAAGCTTACGGCCATTGTTTTTACCGGCTACAGGTTCTAAAACCAGGGCTTCGCCCTGCCTGCTTTCGTCATGTGTTTTATCCGGAATTTCCAAATCCATCATGTATTGTAAAAATTAGTCTGCAAAAATACATAAAATTTAAATACCCAAATGACATATTGGCAGTATTTATACTAAAATCATTTTAAGCTTTTAGAGCCCTTAGCTCTGTAGTGTATTTAACAAAAATGAAGTTTTGCTGTTATACTCCTTAAATCAAACCTGTCTATGGCGCCAAACAACCTTACTCCTAAAAAACCTGTCCGCAAATGGCCTTTTATATTATTAGCTGTGATCCTGGTGATCGGAGGCTCTGTTTATTACCTCTATAAACGCTATGTTGACCGCGACCAATGGAAACCACTATTACAACAAGAGTTAAAAACTTTGGTGCTAAACGCCACAGATAGCCTCTATCATATCGATTATTCAAATTTTGACCTTAACGTGGCAACCGGCGATGCTACGCTCTCTGATTTTAAACTGGTACCCGATACCAATGTGTACAACAAACTGGTATCGCTTCAAAAAGCACCCGATAATTTATTTACCCTGCACGTAAAAAAACTGTCGATCAATAAGCTGCAAGCACTCAAAGCTTACAAAGAAAAAATCCTGAACATCAGCAATATATTCATCGAAAAACCAGAGCTTACTATTGTTAACAAACGATATCCCTTTAATGATACCGTTAAGGTGGGTAAACCGCGCAATCCCTATCAGCTTATTAAAAAAACCTTTAAAGAACTGCACATCGATTCTATTTCGCTCAAAGACATCAGTCTTACTTATCTCAACAAAAGCAACCCGGTAGTTAAACAAACCGCTTTACGCAACCTGGATATCAACATATCTGATATTGCTATTGATTCTGTTTCCAATAACGATCCTGCCCGGTTTTATTATACCAGGGGTATTGAGGTAAAAGTACACGACTATAAAATAGCCACACCCGATAGCCTGTATAATGCCGAATTTAAACAGATCAACTTTTCGACCGCCAGCAGGCAGATCGTTTTAGATGGGGTATCTTTTTTACCCAGGTACAGCAGATCGGCTTTTTACAAAAAAACCAGGCAATCGGGTGATATTTTCAGCCTCAAATTTAAGGAGATAGGCATTAATGATATCGACCTTCAACGTTTCCTGCGCGATCAGAAACTGTATGCCGGGGTAATGGATCTGGACGGAGCCAGGGTGGAAATTTATAGTAACAATCGTTATAAAGGACCAAAATCAACAAAAATTGGTAAAGATCCGCACCAGGCCCTGCAAAAAGTAGCTTTAGATATGAAGCTAAACCGCCTCAATATTAAAAACACGCAGATCACTTATCTGGAGGCTGATGAAACCTCGGAGCAAACCGGGGTAATCTCCTTTAAAAACACCAATGGCTATATCCTGAATGTAACCAACGATGCAGAGGCCAAAAAACTAAACCCTTTTATGACTGCGCATATTGATACCCGGTTTATGGGAGCAGCCAACCTGGCCGTAAATTTTAAGTTTAACCTTACTGCAAAGGATGGCGCGTTTAATTATTCGGGCACTTTGGGTAAGTTTGATGGGCGTGTGCTCGATAAGCTGGTAAAACCATTGGCCCTGGTGCATGTAGAATCTGCCGATGTACAAAAGCTTACTTTTAATGTGGATGCCAGTAATTACCACGGCAAAGGGCACCTGGAGTTTTATTATAAAAATCTGAAAATACAGCTCCTGAAAAAGGAAGCAGGTAAGGATAGCTTGCAAAAACAAGGTTTAATATCTATGTTGGCCAATGATCTGGTGATTGAAGATAATAACCCGGATAATAAAGGCGTTTTTAGACCGGGACCAATTGACCTGCCGCGCGATCCCAAAGTTTCATTTTTTAGCTTTTTATATAAAGGATTACTGGAGGGCTTAAAGCCAAGTGTCGGTTTTGATAAAAAAACCGAAAATAAGGTGAATAAAGCGGTAACAAAAGTGAGTAATTTACTGGATAAGTTTAATAAATTTAAGGCTGACAGAAAACAGAAACGTGCAGAACGAAAAAAGGAAAAGGAAGCCAAAAAAGCTGCAGAGGAACAGAACAAACAAAATAATACACCCTAAGAGAAAGAAAACCGGTAAATGGAGTTTAAGTTTTTAAAGCACAAGTGGCAAAAAATAGTTTTTAAGTTTGTGCTGATACCGGTAATCATTATTTTTCTTCTGGCATTTGTTGTTAACCGGTACTGGTCGCCTATTTTGGCCAACAAGGTTCATGATGTGGTATTAAGCAGCAGCGACAGCCTGTATAGAATTGATTTTACTGATGCCGAACTGCATGTATTGCAAGGTAAAATAACGCTTTACAATATCACCCTAAAGCCCGACACGGCCGTTTACAACCAAAAAAAGAAACAGCATCTGGCTCCCAATAACCTGGTTGAGCTGCATGTAAAGCGTCTTATCCTGTTGCATGTGCATCCGCTTAGTCTGTATTTCAGACACAAACTCAATATAGGCCGGATAATTTTAAACGAGCCCGAGGTAAACATCAGTTACCAGCTTAACCATACTAAGGATACGGTTTTAAAAGATCACCGTACGGCCTGGCAAAAGATCTCTAAAAGTTTAAAATCTATCCACATTGGGCAAATACTGCTTAATGATGTAAAATTTAAATACCACGATTATTCGGGCAATAAAGTAGCCATTTCCGAACTGAAAGAAATGAACCTGACGGCTAACGACCTGCTTATTGATTCGGCCACGCAAACAGATCGCTCGCGTTTGCTTTATTGCAAGGACGTGATAACCGAGCTAAACAATTATACCGGCAAAACCGCCAGCGGCTTGTATACTTATAAGATTAAATATCTAAAGCTCTCTACGCTCAAATCGCAGTTAAATGTAGAAGGAATGCAGCTTTTGCCGGTTAAAACAGATATATTTTTTAACAAAAGCAATAACGATCGTTTCGGTGTAGATATCGATAGCCTGCAACTCAATAATTTTGATTTTTTAAGCTATCATAAATACCGGCGGGTAACGGCGTCAAACCTGGCGTTGAACCGGGGCAGTATCCGGGTATTCAACAACCCCAATAAAACAAAGACCATAACAACTGATAAGGTAAAAACCTTTCCCAATATGATGATACAGCAAATGGGTATCGATCTGAATATTGATACCGTGCGTGTACATCATATTAATGTGGAATACTCCGAGTTCAATCATAAGTCGAACAAAACAGGTACGGTTACCTTTAATAATACCAGCGGTCATTTCTACAACATCACCAACAACAAAGCCACGCTGGCCAAAAACAATATTACTTCTGTAAATCTTACTACCTATTTCATGAACCGGGGCAAACTGGATGTTCAGTTTGCCTTTAACCTAACCGATAAAAACGCGGCCTTTACTTATAAAGGAACCCTGGGCCCCATGAGTCTGCAAACGCTTAACCCGGCAGTAATGCCGCTGGCCATGGTAAAGGCCGCTGGGGGAACCATTAAAGAGTTAAGTTTTGACATACAGGCCAATGCCAATGTATTTAAGGGCCATGTAGGTTTTTTATACAACAACCTGAAAGTAAACATATTTCAGGTCGACACGGCTAATGACCGGTTGAAAAAACGTTCGGTAATGTCGATGTTTGCCAATTTGTTCGTGCTCAAACATGATAATCCGGATAAAGCCGGACAAACACCGCGTTCGGCCAATGTGGTTTATTTGCGACCCAAAGAATCTCCTTTTTTTAAAACTATGTGGAAAACCCTGCTCGAGGGTATAAAGCCCTGCGTAGGCCTCGATGCCAAAAAGCAGCAGGAAACCAAAGCCAGGCTGGAGGAGCACCAAAAGAATAAACGCGATCACAAGGCCCGAAAAGAAGCCCGCAAAAAGCGCAAAGCCGAAAAAAAGCGCCAGAAGGAATTGAATAAATAAATAGATGCTGTTAATCGTAGTAAAGAAAAAACTATGTCATTGCGAGCGAAGCGTGGCAATCTCGTAGCTATTCTTATTAATTAGAACGCGAGGAGATTGCCACGCTTCGCAGCAATGACATGATATATAAATTTCATCCCATTGTTCTCACAGGACAACCTTGACACAAAAAGAAATTGCCTGTGAGGGCACAGGCAACGGGTAGACGGCAAAATGAATCTTGCTATCCTGAACTTGTGATGACCAATTAATCCCGCCCTGTGATCTTTTTACGGTGATTGATACCCCATTTTTGGAGCTCCAGGATCAAGTTTTCCAACGTTTTTGCATATTCTGTTAATGCGTATTCTGTCCTGACAGGAAATCCATTGATTATTTTACGGGTTATCAGATAGTGGTCTTCCAACTGTTTTAATTCATTTGCCAGTACTTTGGTCGAAAGTTTAGGAATACTGCGCTCTATTTCCCGAAAATATTTGTTGCCTTCCCAAATAGAAATCAGTATCAAAATTTTCCATTTACCATTAATTACATCTAATGAGTCCCTGACGGGCTGAAGGATTGACAAACATTCTTTATGTTCTCTCTTTTTCATCATTCTAATTTGATTACCTCCAGGTAACTGATTACCTATAGGTAACTGATTACAAAAAGTAAGCAAAACTATATAATATTGCCATGCAATCTCAAAAAGAAAATGAAAAAATTAATCACAATACTAATTATGGGTTTAGGAATGATAACAGAAACAATGGGACAAACGATCAATACAGAAAAATCAGTGGTCGAGTTCAAGATTCGTAATATGGGTGTCCGTACAGTAACCGGCACCTTCAAAGGAATGGAAGGGAACGTAAACTTTTCCGCGAACAATCCGTCTGCTTCGGAATTCGAAGTCTGTATCAAAACAGCTACTATTAATACTGAGAATAAAAAAAGAGATGAGCACTTAAAAGGCGCTGATTACTTTGACGCAGAAAAATATCCAACAATTTGTTTCAAATCATCCCAGGTTTCAAGAACCAGCGATGGTTATTTAGTAAAAGGTAAACTAATGCTACATGGAATTACCAAGTATGTAGAGTTCCCCTTTAAGTATACACAAAATGTATTTAGTGGCTCTTTGAAACTAAACCGATTAGATTATAAAATTGGAGGGGATGGGACATTTATGGTTGGGAGTAACGTAGAATTAACCATTACCTGCCGAACAGATTAATTTGGATAAACTAAAAATATAACCGGAGCCTTCAGAAAAGCCTCCATCCGTTAAGAACGATTTTGATCTCTCAAGAAATTAGTTCTCATATTGCACACCTTGCTGGTGGGATGATCGAAACAAGTTCAATGCGATGTTTGGGTATTCTTCTTAAATTTCGTATCTTTATATCAATCACGGCCCGGTTATCTTTTTCCAGATAACCGGGCTGTTTGGTTAAAGGACAAAACAAGCCCAAAACCGAGACATTAGCATATAGTTATTTGACAATCAACAAATTAATACTTTTTAAAGTTTTTAAAACACGTAAAAACGATGTTGTAATTTGTTAAAAAGTGTTAAAACGAGGGGTTTTGAACGAGTTTTCGATTGTTTTTATCCTGTTTTTGGCCAGAAAAGTGTTAAAATTTAAGGTTTAAAAAGTTTTTGAATAATTAACCCCCATCTATTGCAGCAGCAATTTAAGGTTGATGCCAAAATTGGTATATGCGGTATTAAATGTTTGCGAAGTATACGGCTTGGTAATATTCGAATCATAAAACAAGTTCAAATTAAACCGCTGGTTAATTACATAATCAATGGACGGCCGCACGGTAATATTTTGCGCTCCTGATGATATTTCGGCTTCCTGCACATCGGCCCGGTATATAAGGGTTTTATTATCGCGCAGGGAGAAATCGAGTTTAAAATTAACATCGTTATCCTTGCCCGGTCCGCTAAACCAGCCAAAGGGGAAATGGAAATTTTTGGTATGATAGCCAAAACCAAACACGATGATCCGCTCGTTTTGCTGAGCCAGTTGACTATTAAGCAAGCTCAGGCTTAACGACCGGCTTTGCCTGTATTCCACATTGGTGGTCATACTGTTCTTAAAGCGCATACTGGCACCCAGTAATGGCACAAATTGTTCAAAAATAGTTACCTGCGAAAATTGGTACTGAGGCAAAAAGTCGTTGTTAAGATCCCTTGAACTAACGGCGCCGTTTGCTTCCTGATATTGCAGTAAAGAGGTAAAACCGTTCACGTTATAGGATGAGCGGTAGCCATGACTCAGATCAAACGAGTCAAAAATATCCTGTAAAAACGGGATCTTGCTCAAGCCATTATAAGTGATTTGCCAGTTTGGTATCGGGATAGACGGAAACTGTGAAAGATTACTTTTAGCCGGGTTTTTACCTGTGTACGCAGCCAGAAAAGCCGGCACCAATACATTCTGTGAGTTTGGCCCGTAACCGTCGGCATAGCCATCGGTGCTACCCGCGGAATTTGGATTTGTTGCTCCTAATTTTTTAGAGATAATAGCGCGGCTATCCAAAAGCTTTTGATAAATAGGCGAAGTATTATCAACCCCGGTTGTTTTTTTGAAGGCAGTGGCAATAGTTAAAAACGATATGCTGTAATTACCCGTAGTTACCGGACTTAATGATTCAATACTGTTGGTTGTAGGGAGGTATTTAAAATTGGCCTGGTAATTATGATCCTGGGTTTTAAAGGCAATCAGCTCAATGCGCAGATCCTTAATAGGTTCAATAATACCCCTGAAATGCATATCCTCGTTCATGGTGGTTACATACAACTGGTTTTGCAGGGTATCCTTCGTGATCCAGCCGTTGGCTACGGCCTTGGCCCGGATATCTGCCTGACTTCCCAATAAGAACCCTAAACCCGGGGCCCCGGCATCCGAGCCAAAAAAGCCCGACTGCGGCAAATATCCTGGCAAAAATATACCCTGGGTGCGGGTATAAGTAGCGCTGAGGTTTTTGACACTAGTTAACAATCCTATCAGGAAGCCATCAAAACCGGTTTTGGTATTATTAGGATTATTGGCCTTACGTATGAACGGGAATTTATTGTACAGGGCCACCATATTTAATGTTGGGTTTAGCTGTATGGCCCTGGAGTTTTGTATGCTGTTACCCACATCATAAGTAGGATCGTTAATAGCAAACAGGGGTTGAGTTTGCCAGTTAAAATGTGCGCTGTAACGGGCTACCGTGGTTATCCAGTCCATTCCAGGTATTTTGGCGAACGGCACGTTATAGTTAAAGTTGATGGTGTGGTTGTAATTAGTGGTGCGTCCCAGTTTTTTCAGATTGTCCCACAGGGTATCCCGCTTTAAACCATTGATACGACCAGCAGGTTCATCAACCACCGACAGATTAGTTGCATCGATATCCATTTGTAATGACTTAGAAAGATTCCAGCCGATACCGTAAACCCGGGTAATATTAAAATACTTATTGAATGTGGTTGTTGGTACAGGGATAAAATTATTAGGGTCATTATCCCGCAAGGTATTTTCAGAGTAGAAGCGATCAAAATTGATACTCAGGTTTAACCTCGAAGGCAGGATACTAAAATTGATATCCCGGAAAAGCGCCAGCAGGTTGCTCTTAATGATCTTAGCAAACGGACTATAATATTTTGGTTGATTAGTGTAATTATAGGCCAGCGTCAAATTATATGTTTTTTCCAGATCGTTTTGGGTTACAAAATCATGGTGCGTATATTCTGTATAGGCGTAGGAAGCAGTCAGGTTTTCTACATCCCATAAATGATTGGGCGCATTGGGGTCTGTTCTTGCTTTATGTACATTGGTAAAGTTGATACTTCTACGCAGGGTATAATCAACAGCAGCATTGCGTATAGAGTCACGTTCCTGGCTGGAAGTGGCAGCTGCCAAGGATGCCTTGAGTTCCACATCGGGCGCACCAGGGTCATATTGTGGCATACTCGTTTGTTTCGACACATTGACATAGGTTGGTATATGGATGCCACTCTTAGCCGGGAAGAATTTTCCAAGCTCCATATTAGCGGATACATCATAAGTTTGATCGTCACTGCGGCTCCTGTCATTTAAACGGGAATCAAGAGTACCAAAACCGATAGTAGTTTTGGTGCCTGCTATGGTGATATCGGCAAAATCGGCAAGTTTGGCATCAAACCGCGCCGTTGCAGCCCATCCACCACGCTGGTCAAAATCGGTTAATCTTAGCTCGTCAAACCAAACGGTACCACTTTTATCCATCCCGTCGTCAATATTTGATGGCTGTGCGCCCTTATAGGGGTTACGTACACCCAGCATAACCGTACGCAACTTGCTCAGATCCGGCTGACCTTTGATATAAACTGTTTGATTACCCTCCACGTATTTAAACACCTGGTTGTAAGGCACATTGGAGTGGTTGCGTTTAAGCTTGGCACGGGTTAACAGATCCAGCTCCAGATCTATCGAGTTGGCGGCGGGCCATATCGCATCCGGATCGCGGGTACCAGGCAAGGTAACCTTTAAGGGTACCTGGTATTCATAGTAGTTATCCTGGTAATCAACCCCTAAACGGATAAAGGCATTCAAATCATTATCCTTCAGCTGATCGCCTTCGGCGTGTACAAACATCTGCAGGCGTTTATAGGAGCGCAGATCATTAAAAAAGGTTTTGAAGGCTGCTCTTGAATATCCATCACGCAGGCTTTTTATCTCTAACGAAAGCGATTGCTCGTTGAGTTTGGTATCTGTTTGCAGGTTATTATAATTTCGCTGACGATTAATACCTGGTGGTACTACATAAGGTATAGGCGTACGGTTACCATTTTGCTCAATACTTACTGCTTGTACATCAAGCGTAGAGTTATCAAGCGGCGGATTTGGAATGGCCGGGTCGGCAATAACATTCAGTGGGTTTCTTTCGACATTAAAAGTACGCCACTCGCCGCGTACCAGTTGCAGGGTAGCAAAACGTAGTATGGCGGTATCGGCAAAGTTGGTCATGAACATCCGCATAAAGCGAATGGCTTTAAAATCCTGGATGTTACCTACCTGTGCCTGATAATTTGTTATGGGAATCCGGAACTGGTACCAGCTAACCATTTGCGTACTGCCATTGGCCAGTTTCACAGAAGCGGTAACCTTATCACTGATATTATTTTGACCAACTACCATATCCCCAGGGCGTATAGATACCTTGTACTGGAAATATGAATCTTCCTGGCTCATATTATTATCCCGGTTGATATCTTCACCGTCGGGCAGTGAGGTAGCCGCGGAATTTTGTATTCCAAGTTCAGCCTGTGATTGTTCGGCCGTTTTGGAGTTTCCATCAGTACCGTTGTATTTACTATAACGATCCAAGATACCGGCCCTGGCCTGATCCAGATCACGACCCTGATAATACTGATAATCATCAGAAGAAGGGTCGGCCGAGAAGCTGCTGGCAGCCTGCGCGTTTAACCGGCTGGTTACCTGTTGTACGATAGGGGCAAATTTCGTTTTTTCGTCGGCATCATTTAAACCATCTAAACCCACATCCTGTAATTTGCGCGAATCCGGGTTATTATCAAAGGCGTTTATCACCGGTTGCAGTTTAGATACACGCCCCCAGTTGGTTTCATCAACCTGCGACAGGTCTCCATTAACTGGCAGGGCATTCTCTAAACTTTTACGTCCGTCTTTTAGTATATCTTCAGATATGCTACCCAGGTTAAAATACAGATCGCCGCCGGCCGAATTTGGTTTGTAAATGAAAGGGTCCATTACCCAAAACTCAATGTATGAAACGTTTAAGGATTCAAAATCATTGGTTTCCATTTTCCTGAACATACCGCCCCAGCGTGTTTTGGGGTTTTGCAATGTACCATCGTTATTAATACCGTTGGTTGTGTAGTTATATGGCCCGCGCACCGTTGGATAAAAGGCCAGGTTAAGTGTGGCAATACTTAATTGCTGTCCGGTAGCAGGCTGTTTAAACGGAAATACTTCCTGTTCAATGATCTGCCTTACATAATGATTGGAAAGCTCAGCCTTTGATATAGGGATACTACCAGTATTGGTGTAAAATATAGGGTCGATATTATAAAATGCAAGTCGGGCCCTATTGTAGCCATAACTCAAATCATTAAATAATGCTGACTCCGGAAAGAGTTGCGGAGTACCCGATATTTGCCAGGTATTGGCACTTTTTACGTCAATTACCGACTGGCTGTTTTCAAAATCATCCAGGTAGGAAGTACCATTTTTTGAGCCGGCAAAGTTCAGGGCGCTCGGACTTCCAGGCAGCAATTGCGCAAACTCGCCCGAGAAATTTATAGACGACGGAACTTTGGTATGAATAAATGGAATCTTATCAACGAGCCGCGTGAGCAATCGTGACTCTGAACTATAATTAGCATCAAAACCCCATATGGTATTGGATATCGATTCCTGTCCGGCAACTTCATTCTGATTGAGTGGTTGCTCCGTAAGGTGCATAATGGTACCACCCAGGTTAAGTTTATCATTAACGTGATAATCAAATCTTGATCCATACAACGACTTTTGCTGCACGCCAAACAGTTCATTATTTTCCAGTTTAACTGTAATGGGTTGCCCTGATGATAACAGGGCCTGATTCAATATCCGGATACGGCCAGAGTTATAATCAACGGTATAATCATTACCTTCCTGCAGCTTCAAAGAACCGGCAGTTACATTAACAGATCCCTGCGGAATATTTACGGCGTTAAGCTGATACTCTGACCCTCCCGTTGAGGTATAAGTACCTTTAATTACATATCGGTTTAAATTGGGAAAATACTGCTGTGCTATGGTTTTGGTTGAGTCATACAAAGGCTGGTATACATATCGCTTAGCCAGGTCAGACTCACCGGGCAAGAACTTTTTATTCAGATCGGAACCAAAAGGCTCCAGCACCGGGAACATGATCCGGCCGTTTTGCGAATCGATGGTGATCCCTTCCAAAAAGTCAAAATAGCCATCGGGTTGAAGGTTATTTTGTTGATTGAGATTATCGAGATCTGTGATCTGCAACCAGAGTTTTCCTTTGGTGTTTTGCCCCTCTTCCATCACCGTCTTCTCGATACCCGATTTGTCATCAAGTCTGGTAACTGTAAGTTTAAAATCGGTAGGGCTCACCTGGAAAGCGCCTAATGAGTAAATGTTTTTCATCATCAGTTTCCAGGTTGGTAAACTGGTTTTCAACAGTTCACCTTTCAGTAATTTCACGTACAATACCTTTGGAGTATTGGGATCAACCGCCACGTCGCTGCTAAACTCACCCACCTGGTATTGTTGCCCGTTAACCGTGTACTGGTAAGCTACCGCCAGCACCTCATCATTATTCAAGGGATAATTAAGCGATATATATCCCAACTGCGGGTGCAGGGTATATTCTTTATCGGTAAGCTTACGGGCATAAGTGAGTTTGGAGTAGTTATCTGTGGCTCCTGTACTTTGAAAATAACTTGCTACTGAATTTGAATTGGTTTGACGTGCATCGGCAGGTAAATTATTTAACAGAGAGTTTGATTGCTGCGCAAAACCCGGGCCTTTAAAACCTGCCGGGTAAACACTACCTCCACCTTGTATCCTTGTTTTATTATAGGGGTTGTTTTCACCCAAATCCAGGAAAGCCAATATATCTCTTGAATCGGTAGTAACATTGGTACGATTGGTAGTCCAAACCTCAATTTTGGTAATATTTACATTGGAGCTGATAATGGGTATCCGCGATAGCGCCTTATCGTAATTATCTCGAAAATACTGTGAT
This sequence comes from Mucilaginibacter inviolabilis, assembly GCF_011089895.1. Taxonomy (NCBI): domain Bacteria; kingdom Pseudomonadati; phylum Bacteroidota; class Sphingobacteriia; order Sphingobacteriales; family Sphingobacteriaceae; genus Mucilaginibacter; species Mucilaginibacter inviolabilis. The sequence continues at coordinate 797,820 of NZ_JAANAT010000002.1, read as the reverse complement.
AAAAAGAAGTGTTTATTCGCTTCATAATCGGCCGGTGTTACCCGGAACTCCCCTTGCTGTGAACCATTGGTTATAGTAATGGTTTTGGACTGCGACCGCTGCTGCGACAAAATACTGGTTACATCCAGGCGGCCAAACTTTAGTTTAGTTTTAAGACCAAACAATGCCTGACTGCCCGTGATAAGCGTGGTATTCAAAGGCATGCTTACCGTACCGGCTTCCACTTTTTGGATGATCTCATCCGGCGACCCGGTGTAATCCAGTTTTATCTGGTTATCAAACTGAAACTGCGCGTCGGTATTATAATTGGTGGTTATTTTTAATTTATCGCCAATGTTTCCGGTTACGTTTAGCTGTATCTTTTGATCGAAATTAAAATTAAACTGGTTACGCTGCCTCGTGTTAAACAACGGGTTCTGGTTTTGATTGAGCTGCCCGGCCAGTATCATTTCTGCCGATCCCTGTGGTCTTATATCAATTGTTTGGCCACCAAAAATTTGTTCAAAAGTGCGGCTGCGCACTTTGATAGATGGTATAAAGCCTGGTTGCTGAGAATCATAAGCATAATTATCGGCCAGTTGCTGATAATATATACGTTGATTTGATTTGCTTTTTAACTTTAAATATTGTGCAAATGTTAAATACTGAGGCGGGCGATATAATAAGTTACCAACTTTTTCATACAATATATACCGATTTGTTGTAGGATCGTATTCAACTGTCCGGATGAGATTGGGCGGATCAGGATCGAAAATACCTTCCCTGACCCTGAGACTTTTAGGTTCGGTTAGGTTAACGGGAGTACCCACGAGTGTCGTATCTCTTTTAGCACTCGTAACGCGTTGTTGTGCATACACACTTCCCAGCCCACTAAATGCCAAAATAAACAACACACTTATAATAATATTATAAGTAAATATTTTTATCAAAGGTCAAGTTAGAATTTGTACGTAATTATAGAGTTTTTAAAGCAAACTTTATAAGTTGTTCAACTGTTAAATCTCCACTATTTTTATTGATCTCCTGATCCAATACCTTCTCTGCAGCATTACGTGCAAAGCCAAGCATAATAAGCGCAGAGAGCGCCTCGTCCTTAACTGTTTTGCTTACAGGCACAACGGTTAAAGTATCAGGACCTTCTTTACGTAACTTATCTTGCAGCTCCAATATAATACGCTGTGCCGATTTGGGACCTATGCCTTTAATACGTTGTATTAAAGCAACATTGCCGCTAACAATAGCTGCTTGTATTTCGGCAGGGGTAATTGATGATAACATCATTCGCCCCGTATTAGGTCCTATGCCGGATATGGATACCAGGTGTAAGAACAAGCGACGCTCACCGTCATCTGCAAAACCATATAAAGTGAGCGCATCCTCTTTTACGTACTGCCAGATAAATAGTTTACAATTTTCTACTTCACCTAACCTTGAATATGTATTTAACGATATATTAATGTGATAACCAATACCTCCGGCATCTATTACAACATGCGAAGGACTTTTGAATACCAGTTTACCACTAATATAATCGTACATAATATTATTTATTTTATTTAATGTGGGGTTAAGGTATCAAGTAGCTAGTATCAAGTATCAACACTTTTGAAAATGTTATTTATAAAACAAATGCAGCGGTCTTGATACTTGATACTAACTACTTGATACTATTTATTTACTTGCCTTTTGGTTTGCTGGCTTCGGCTTTTGCCTGGGCATCAACAACCGCTATGGTAATCATATTTACAATTTCACGAACCGAACTACCCAGTTGTAATACGTGTACCGGTTTTTTCAGTCCCAATAATATAGGTCCAACAGCTTCGGCACCACCAATTTCCTGCAATAGCTTGTAAGCTATATTACCCGATTCCAGGTTAGGGAATATCAGCGTATTAGCCGGTTTTCCGTTTAAGGTTGAAAATGGGAAATTATCAGCCAACAAATCGGAGTTCAGGGCAAAGTTGGCCTGCATATCGCCGTCAACTACCATATCCGGACATTGTTTGTGCAGCAATTTTACTGTTTCCCTTGTTTTTTCGGGAATAGGGCCATCATTTGAGCCAAAGTTAGAATAGGATAATACAGCCACTCTTGGACTGATATTAAACTGTTTAACAGATCGTTCTATCAGCACGGTAATATCTACCAGTTCCTGTACGGTTGGGTTTTCGTTCACGGTAGTATCCCCAAAAAACACAGGGCCTTTTTGGGTGATCATCATATACATACCAGCTACCCGGTTCACACCATCTTCGGTACCGATGATTTGCAGAGCCGGTTTAATAGTAGGCACATAGTTTTTGGTTAGGCCCGATATCAAGGCATCGGCTCTGCCAAATTGTACCATGCAGGCTCCGTAATAGTTACGGTCACTCAGCATTTTGCGGGCTTCAAATAAAGTTACCCCTCTGCGTTGACGTTTTTGATACAGAAACTCCGCATACTCCTCCATGTTTTCACATTTCACACGTGGGTCAATAATCTGCACATCGCCAAGGTCAAGATCATTCTCGCGCATGATACGCCTGATCTTATCTTCGTTACCCAGCAATATCGGCGTAGCTATACCCTCTTCCTTTACAATCTGGGCCGATCTTAATATTTTATAATTATCAGCTTCGGCAAAAACTACACGCTTAGGATTTTGCTTAGCCTTATTGGTAAGATTACGCAGCAATTTATCATTAGTACCTAATCTTGAACGCAACTCTTCATAATAAGCCTCCCAATCGGTTATGGCTTTACGGGCAACACCCGACTCCATGGCTGCTTTGGCAACCGCGGCCGATACCTCAACAATAAGTCTTTGATCCATCGGCTTAGGAATGATATAGTCCCTTCCGAATTTAAGATTGGTAGTATTATAGGCCAGATTTACTGCTTCCGGAACCGGCTTTTTAGCCATCTCGGCAATAGCGTGTGTGGCGGCTATTTTCATAGCCTCGTTTATAGCAGTAGCTCGTACATCAAGCGCTCCTCTGAAAATGTAAGGAAAGCCTAATACGTTATTCACCTGGTTCGGAAAATCAGAACGACCGGTAGCCATAATGATATCATCGCGGGTTTGAACTGCCAGGTCATAGTCAACCTCAGGAACCGGGTTAGCCATAGCAAACACAATAGGCTTTTTAGCCATTGACTTCAGCATATCGGCATCAACTACATTAGCTGCAGAAAGGCCAACAAACACGTCAGCATTTTTCATAGCATCGGCCAATGATTTTATATCTGTACGGGTGGTAGCAAATTCTAGTCTGATGTCATCCAGATCGGTACGCTCAGGTGTCAGCAAACCATTGATATCAAACATCACCAGGTTTTCTTTTTTTACACCTAGTGAAAGATACATTTTGGTACACGATACGGCAGCCGCGCCGGCACCGTTAACCACCATTTTTATCTTATCCAGCTTTTTGCCCTGTATTTCGCAGGCATTCATTAAAGCCGCACCCGATATGATAGCGGTACCATGCTGGTCATCGTGCATCACCGGGATATTCATTTCGGCCTTCAACCTGCGCTCGATCTCGAAACAGGTTGGGGCAGATATATCTTCCAGGTTAACGCCGCCAAAGGTTGGTTCAAGCGCTTTTACTATAGTTACAAACTCGTCTACACTTTTAGCATTTACTTCCAGGTCAAACACGTCAATATCGGCATAGATCTTAAATAGCAGACCCTTTCCCTCCATTACTGGCTTGCTGGCTTCGGGGCCGATATTACCCAGGCCTAACACCGCGGTACCATTACTGATAACGGCTACCAGGTTACCCTTGGCGGTATATTTATATACATCTTCTACATTTTCTGCTATACGAAGACAAGGCTCGGCTACACCCGGCGAATACGCCATAGTGAGGTCGCGTTGTGAATTGGTTGGTTTGGTAGGTACTACCTGTATTTTTCCCGGACGACCTTGTGAGTGGTAGTTTAAGGCGTCCTGTTTACGGTTGTTCTTGTTCATTTTCTCAAAATTCAAGCGCTCAAAATTACAATTCTTTTTATGGTAACCCGAATAAAAAAGCCCGGCTTCGAAATACATCAAAACCGGGCCCCTCATATTCAGGTGTTTAAACTTTTTTCATTATCAATTTCATTTATCAGTACAGGTTTCTGCGTTCAAAGCTCTGCTTTAAATTATAAAACCTTCCTAGTATGCGTGCTAACTGCCGCACTGGTTGACGCATCGTCACCATTATTTACTTTAATGCTTACTCCAACCGGAGCTTTGTTGCTTTTCAAATGGTTCCAAACTTTCAAATCCTGTACTTCAACCCCGTATTTATCTGCAATAGAGGTCAGAGTTTCACCTTTTCGAACCCGATGACGCGTAGGCATTTTGCGTTCAGGTTTATTCTCTGCATAGGAAGCATAAGTTACTTTTGGTTCTGGGGCAACAGCATCACCACCATTCAGCACATTATATAAAACGGCATAATTTTCCTTAGGAACCTGCGGCAGTATCAATCTGCGCGGTGTTGCCGGTGAACCGTTAACTATTAATCTTTTGTAAGCCGGGTTTAATATAGCTAATTCATTGATGTTTACTTTCAGGGCTTGTGATATACTGCTTAGGGCAACATATTTTTTCACCATAACCGTATCTGTCTTTAGCGAAAAGTTACAAGCCTGCGGAACGATGTTATGCTTATTAAAATAATGCATTACATAATTCATGGCGATAAAAGCAGGTACGTATCCCCGGGTTTCAGTAGGCAGATATTGACGGGCGCTCCAAAAATCATTCGCTCCTGCTTTTTCAACAGCACGCTCTACATTACTTTTACCGCAATTGTAAGATGCTATAGCTAAAAGCCAATCTCCAAACTCCTGGTAGGCATCTTTTAAATAAGCTGCAGCAGCATAAGTTGCTTGTATAGGATCGCGGCGTTCGTCAACATAGCTATCCATATTTAAGCCATACAATTTGGCGGTAGTAAACATGAACTGCCACGGACCTGTTGCACCTACTCTTGATACCGCATTAGGATCAAGCTTTGATTCCACTATCGAAAGGAATTTTATCTCTTCGGGTATACCGGCATCGCGGAAAGCTTTTTCGTAAATAGGGAAATAATATTTAGATAGGCCTATCACCTGCCCCATCTCATCGCGGTTTTGCATGTACAGGTCTATATAAGTTTGTACATACTCATTATATTCCAACGGGATGTCTTTGCTGATAGAATCCAAGCGACGCTCATAAATGCCTCTTAACGGGCCGGGAGCCGTAGCTTGCACAACAACCTTTTTCAGGATAGTATCCTGTGCAATATTTGGCCATTGAAATGTTGATTTTGAAGAAGCGTTTGCGTAAACAATTTGCAGTAATAAAAAGCAGATGGTAAGCGTAAATAGTTTCTTCATTCTTTAGGGATTTAAATTAACCAAAGACTATAACCAACACCGGTTATTTTACTAAATTATTAATTTTTTTAAAGTTCAAGGAAATATTTTGAAAAATTCAATAGTTCCTGTTCGTTAAAATGCTTAGCAAGCAATTGTAAACCTAACGGCAAACCCTGGCTATTATTGCCAACAGGCAAGGAAATAGCTGGAACACCTGCTAACGATGCTTGTACGGTAAAAATATCAGAAAGATAGGTTACCACGGGGTCTTTTTCTTCTTTACCCAGAGCAAATGCAGGTTCCGGAGCTGTAGGTACCAATATAAAATCATACTCGTTTAATATCTGGTCGGTTTTTTCCCTGATCAGCCGGCGTACCTTCTGAGCTTTAGCATAATAGGCATCATAATAACCGGCACTCAGTACAAATGTACCCAGCATAATGCGGCGTTTTACTTCTTTGCCAAAACCTTCAGAGCGGGAGCGTTTATAAGTAGACTGCAGATCATCGGCCGATGGACTGCGGTACCCGTAATGAACCCCATCGTACCGGGCCAGGTTTGAAGAAGCTTCGGCCATGGCCAAAATATAATAAGCCGGTACCAGGTAGTCTAATTGTTCAAAGGCAATAGGTGTTACCGTATGACCATCTGCACGGAGTTTATCAATATATTTTACCAGCACATCTTTTACCTCGGCATCAACACCCGGACTCGAAATGGCTTCCTGTAGGTATGCTATCTTCTTTTTACCTGTTTTTTCGATATGGGCAGAAAACGCGGGTACTTCCTGCTGAGCCAGTGTGCTATCATAATCATCGGGACCGGCCATAACCTCCAACAATAAGGCGGCATCCTCAACCGACCTGGTGATAGGGCCAACCTGGTCAAATGACGAGGCAAAAGCAATAATACCATGCCTGGAAACACGACCATAAGTAGGCTTTAAACCAATAACACCACAAAATGAAGCGGGTTGCCTTACGGAGCCCCCGGTGTCGGTACCAATAGCTGCATGGCACATATTTGCCTGCACAGCCACTGCCGAACCGCCAGATGAGCCGCCGGAAACCCTAGTTTCGTCGGCCATGTTTTTTACCGGGCCAAAATAAGAGGTTTCATTAGCGCCGCCCATGGCAAACTCATCACAATTGCAGCGGCCAATAATAACCACATCTTCGGCCAGCAGGCGCTCAACAATGGTTGATGAATAAATAGAGGTGAAATCTTTTAATATTTTGGAAGAAGCACTTACCTGGTGCCCTTTGTAACAGATGTTATCTTTTATACCGATAACCATTCCGGCCAGTTTGCCGGCTGTACCATTTTTTATCCGGTTGTCAATGTTTTTTGCATTGATCAATGCTTCTTCTTCAAACACCTCGTTAAAGGCATTTAGATGAGCATTTTTTTTAATTTGATCAAGATAGTTCTTTACCAGTCCTTCAACGGTAATTTCCGCACGTTGCAACCCACTCCTTATTTCATTTAAAGAGGAATAAAATTTAGCCATGGGGCTAAAATAAAAAACTTATCTGTTGAAATACGAAATAATTCAACAGATAAGTTCATATGCAATAAACAAAAGTATCAGATTGTACCAAGTAACTAGTATCAACACAGCTGTATTTTATACCTCTGCAAGAATCATGATACTTGATACTAGCTACTTGATACTAATTCCAACTAAACTTTTGGTTTCTCTTCGCTGGTGCTTGTATTGCTTTCGCCGTTTTGCGCGTCTTTAAATTCTTTAACGCCTTTTCCTAAACCTCTCATTAGTTCAGGTATTTTTTTACCGCCAAACAATAAAAGTATTGCAATGATGATCAGAATGATTTCTGGTGCGCCTAATCCACCCATGATTTTTAAGTTTTATGTTATGTAAATATTATTATGACTTGTGTTATTCGTGTTCTGTTTTAACAGGATCTACGGTTGTTTTCTTGGTAAGGTCAATGTGCGTTTCTGCCACAGGCTCACTTTCATGGGTACTTACGTAAGTATCCGAGATAGGGATTGTATTGGGCACCGTATTTTCTACACCATGTATAGGGTGCTTCACTTCATTATCCTCCGCAGTAGTTGTGGTGGTGGTGTGTTCTGCAGTGTTTTCTTCAGCAATCGGAGTATCTTTTACTGTAGTTTCGGTTTTCTTTTCCTCGTAGTTGTTAATCTGATTGTTAATTTCACGTTTTACATCCTCAGATGCATCTTTAAAATCACGGATGCCTTTGCCTAAACCGCGTGCCAGCTCAGGTAGTTTATCACCTCCAAAAAGCATTAATGCTGCAAAAAGTATCAGTACCATCTCGCTCGTACCAATATTTAAAAATAAAAAAACTGAACTTAGCATAGCATTTAAATTAAGGTTACAAATATATACAATTAAAATTTCATAAAATCTCTAACTAATTAGTTTTCAATTAAAATTTCATAACTAATTAGTTAGGTGCCAGCCACGTTTTAGGGTTAGTTGGATCTTTCACTTTATAAACTTCAAAGTGAACTTCTGTTTCTCCCGTCGACGAATCTGTCGCCACTGTTCCTAATGTTTGCTTGGTACTCACCTTTTGTCCCCTGGCCACACTAACCGACCTTAAGTTGGCATATACGGTAAAATATTCCCCGTGAACTATCATCACCAGGTAAGTTCCGCTCACGTCAACCACTCTCACCACCGTACCATCAAATACAGCCCTTACTGAGCTTCCGGGGTTGGTTTTTATATCAATACCGGTGCTTTCACTTTTTATTCCCTCCGGCGTAGTATACATACCAAATCCCTGGGTTATCACACCGTTGGCAACCGGCCATGGCAAACGACCGCGGTTACCCAAAAAGTCATTTGACAACTTAGCAGCCTCCGGTGTCGCATTCAACACACTCGATTCGCTTCGTACCGCTGGCTTAGACGGAGCTACCGGAGCGGGCCTGTTTTCGGCTTTTGCTTTAGCTGCGGCTATTCTGGCGGCCTCTCTTGCTTCTGCCTCGGCCTTGCGCCTGGCTTCCTCAATTTCCCTGCGGATAGTTGAGGCAATTTCCCTGTTGGTTTTGGCAATTTTTGCCTGAACCTCGCGTTGCTGCTGTTTCAACTGCCCTTCATGTTGCGACAAATCGCTTACCACTTTTACCTGGTTATTCTTTTCTTTACCAAGCGTTTCCTTCTCCTTTTGTTGATCAGCCAGCAGATTGCTCTTTTCCTGCTTGTTTTTATCTAGCTCATTTATCTTTACATGCAGTTCTTTTTGGGTTCCCTGTATATAACCCGCCTGTCGCTCGCGGTAGGTACCAAACTGTTGTAAATATTTTAATCGTTTATAGGCTTGGTTAAAATCCCTCGAAGCAAAAATGAACATCAGCTTATTATAGGCACTTTGATTGCGATAAGCAAAAAGTATCATGGCTGCATATTCTTTTTTTAGCTGGTCGAGCTGATTTTGTAAACTATGTACGGTATTATTGCTCTCTGAGATTTGATTATCTAAATTTCTTACTTCCGAGTTGATGATATTTATTTTCTCTTCCCGCAGGTTTATTTGCGCTTTTAACAAACTCAGTTGTTTTAAAGTAGCTCTTTTATTTTGCGAGGTTTCCTGATAATCTTTATTCAGTTGCTCCAGCTCTTCTGATAATTTATCCCGTCTGCGTTTTAACTCCTGGCTGCTTTGAGCATGCACATCAACCGCTATAAATACCGCTATTATAAAAAATACTGCTTTTAAAAACTTCATCAAACAAACATAATTAATTATTTGGCCGGCTCGTAATTGGCGGGGATATTGAATGGATATTCCTGCTGTACGTCAAAGTCGGCCTTTGTATAATGCAAATTAACCTGTATTTTTTTATCTTTTACTACTGATGCGATATCTATTTGTGATGGCATAACCCGATTTGTTGCCTGGATAAAGCTATTGTTAGTCACCTGCAAAGATTGTCCTTCGTTTTGATTGGACAAATTTGTTTGTGTAACTTTCAGATCGGCGCCTAAAACCAGCTTATATAGCAAATCCTGTAAACTGCCGCTCAGGGTGGTATTTCCATCCGCATTGGTCAGCTCGGCTTTTTCGTTCAGCAATTCAGGCACGGCATTACCAATCAGTAACGACTCCAGTGTTTTATAGTTAACCTGGGTGCTGACATACTTATATACATAGCTAAATGGCTTACGTAAATACACTCCCTGCAAACGATTGATAAGCAATATACTGTCAGGTGTGATCAGTGCCCGGGCAGCTTCAACCCCCAAAATGGCGGTAATGGAAACCCAGATCCGTTTATCGCGCTCAATACGAATATTGAGGGTAACATCATTGCTGTTACCATTAATATTGAGCTTGGTTTTTGCTTTACCAGAAAAGGTATTGAAATTCACCTGCTTTGCTCTGATAGCATTTAACTTACTGCTCACTTTGTTATCAACAGACTTTGCCGATGAATCAGCCTTGCGAGCCACCAATACCTGTTTACGGGCTTTACAGCTTACCATAATCAGCAGGCAACACACTATTAATAACTTACTCGCTATATTTTTTCTCATTTATTTTACGGTCTAATAGCGGCGATTGACCGCCGTTATTTTTAGCTTTTTTCCAGTTTTCTACAGCTTCGTCTGTACTACCAAGGTAAAACAAAATATCACCATAGTGCTCATATTGAGCAGCGCTATTTGTTTTATCATGCGCCAGTGCCTTCAACATCCACACCTTTGCATCAGCATATTTTTTTTGCTTAAAAAGTACCCATGCGTATGTATCTTCAAAAGATGCAGTATTAGGCTGAAGCTCATTGGAACGAGCCGACATTTGTGCGGCCTTGTCCAGTTGCTCACTTCTTAACGATAAATAATAGGCATAATTGTTTAACGTATACGCATTATCCGGATTATAGCTTAACGCCTTATCATAAGCCTCGTCGGAGCTTTTGTTATCTTTTAAACTATGATAACAATCGCCCAATAACGAAAAACTCAGCGAAAGTAAATCCTTATCCTGAATTTCTAATGAAGTTGCATTTGTAGCATAATTAAGCGCTTTTTTATACTCCTTCTTCTGTGCAAAGGCCACACCCACCATATAGTTCATCCAACCCTGGTTAGGGAATAGCGAAAGCGCGTTTTCGCCATCTTTTATGGTAGCGTCTATATCATTTTCGCTCAATTCAACCCTTACCAGTTGCTCGTGTACCACATATACCTGCTCATTTAGCTGGATTGATTTTTTGTATGCAGCCCTAGCCTCTTTTAATTTGGTGTTTTGCAATAGCATATCGCCATAAATAGCATAAGCCTTGGCATCGGCAGGGTGTGCTATTGTTAAAAGACGGCTTAGTTCAAGCGCACTCGCCTTAGCATTAGGCTCAGGAAATTTTGGAAAGTACCCGCTAATGATATTTACTTTTTGGTCGATACTCACATCGGGATTTGCAAATGCCAGTATCAATTCATTAAAACAGGCATCGTTATTCTTTTTGTCGCGGTAAACATCAGCTAAAGCTAAATGCACCATCCCGTTATTATTGTCTTGCTTTTCGGCCTGCAACAGAACTTTCAAGGCCTTATCATTCAATCCGTTTGAGTTATAAATTTCGGCCAGTAAAAGGTAATAACGCATCTGGCCCGGATTATCCACAATAGCTTTCTCCAGTTCAGCGGCCGCCTGATCAATTTTACCTTGTTTTAAATAGATCTTTTGCCGGCTTGCCAAAATATCATCACTTGGGCCGTTAATCTTCTCCAGCTGATTATATACTTTAAGGGCATCATCATATCTTTTTAAAATAAGATAGGCATTGGCTTTATCAAAATAATAATCGGGTTTATCCGGATTGATCCTGATCAACTGATTAAATACATTCTCAAGCTTATCAATGGTATTGGTTTTTTCATAATCATCGGCAAGAGCCACCCAATACCATTCATTATCCGGACTAAGAGCTACTGCTTTTTCCAATAGCGGTCGCGCCCCGGCATAATCGTTCTGCTGCCGTTTCAGGTTAGCCAGTTCAAACATCGAAGCATCGTTGGTGGGGTCGGCTTGTAATATGCGTTCAAACATTTCACCTGCCCGTTTAGAATTTTCAATGGTTTTTTCGCGGATAGCCGAAAAGAAAAGCTGTTTCACCATCATGCTGTCGGCCTGGCTCATAGGCTTGGCTGGGGCAGACTTTTGGCCCTGCGCAGATCCAATGCTCAGAATAAGGATCAAAGACAAAAGAGAAAATACAGTGCCAAAGCGACCCATGCCACTCTTATTTACTGTATTGTTATATCTCCATTTCTTATTATACATATGCTTATCTTTTATCCTTGCTCCTTGTTCCAAAAATCCTTACCCCCCAAATTCTATTTAACAGCTGTATGACCAAAGCCACCTTCGCCCCGGGTGGTTTCATTTAACACCTCTACCTCATTCCAGTTTACGGTCTCATGCCGGGCAACTACCATTTGGGCAATCCGGTCGCCATTATTGATCTCAAATACCTCCGTCGAAAGGTTAATCAGCAGCACTTTGATCTCTCCGCGATAATCGGCATCAATGGTACCCGGTGAATTAACAATACCTATACCATGCTTAAACGCCAATCCGCTCCGTGGCCGTATCTGAGCTTCAAACCCAACAGGAAGTTCTATAAACAAACCGGTAGGAATAAGCTTACGCTCCATGGGGTTTAATCTTACTGATTCTTCAATATCTGCCCTTAAGTCCATACCTGCGGCATGAGCAGTTTCATATGCAGGTAAGCTATTTTTCGACTTATTAATTATCCTGATGGTCATCTCTTACTAAATATGGCCTTTAACTGTTTACGCTCTGCTATAAAAGCAGCTCCTGCATACAGGAACAACAATATATTACCTACAAATATATTACGTTTAAATGTGCTGAACGACAAATACACAAGTATTATTGATGATACGATATATATGACATTCTTTTTAAGATTGTAAGGTATAGGGTAGTGCTTTTGTCCCCATATGTACGACATGATCATCATACTGGCATAAGCAATCAATGAGATCCAGGCCGATGCCATATAACTATATTTAGGAATAAATATCACGTTGAGCACGATAGTCACTATAGCCCCTATCCCGGATATGTACAGGCCATATTTTGTCTGGTCAGACAGTTTGTACCAGATAGACAAATTGGTATAAATACCCAGGCTTACATAACCCAGCAACAAAGGCGGCACAACCGGCAAGCCAACCCAATAGTCGTGATTATTTACATAGTGTTTTAGTATCTGGATATTAGCTACAACACCCACAAACATGAGGCACATGGTTATCACAAAATAATCCATGATACGGGAGTAGGTTTGACCTGCATTTTTATTCTTGGCATGACTAAAAAAGAATGGCTCGGCCCCCATGCGAAAAGCCTGATTAAAAAGGCTTAGAAAAACGGATATACGTGCACAACCCGAATAAATACCTACCTCGCGCTCACTGATACTATCGGGCAGCAATTTTCCCAGTAAAATTTTATCAAAGTTTTCGTTAACAATATATGATAAACCTGCAATCATTACAGGCCAACTGTAGGTAAGCATATTTTTAAACATAACACCATCAAAACTTAGTTGCAGTTTCAGCAACTCAGGCAGTAACAGCAATAAGGTAATAAAGCTGGCCACCAGGTTTGATACAAATATGTAACCCACCCAGCCCATCGTAAACCATTGCTTACACCATACGGCACCAGGCATTTGGTGCTTAATGATATACGGGATTATCCAAATAAAAATGAGGTTGAGCGATACGGTAACTATGATATTGATAAGTTTAATACTACCGTATTTTATTGGCCGGCTGTCTGCCCGGAGTTTGGCAAATGGGATAGCGCACCAGGCGTCAATAACTAAAATACCTAAAAAATAACGGATATATAGTTCAAATTCCTGTTGTGAAGTGCCTTTACCAATTTTAATTAAACCCGCTATAGTATGCGTAAACGGAACGGTTAATATCAAAAAAACTATCGTTACCATAAATACAGCCCAAAAACTGTTATTGTAAACCTGTCTTTTATTATCAGGAAATTTATTCAGATACCTGAAAAAAGTAGTTTCCATTCCAAAAGACAGCACTGCCTGCAAAACAGAGGCATAACTAAACATGGTACTAAAAATACTATATACATTAGGATTGTATGCTTTTGTATAAAGCGGGGTAAGCAAAGCACCTAATAAACGCTGCACTATAGTAGTTACACCGTATATAGCCGTTTGCCCGGCAAATTTTTTAGCGGTTGACAATGTTGATGTTTGGGATGGTAGTTAACAAATAAAACCCGGCAAACTACAGGGCTCTTTTTACAACCTCAAAATTACGATAGTTTTTTAATTCGCCCTCATGGCTTTCTACCGAAGTTACTTCGGCGTCTTCAGGGCCTTCGTTGCACCATTCCATAAACATTTCGAGCAGGGTATCATCAGCTTCGGCAGCTATAAAAACATCACCATTGGCTTCATTTTTAACAAAGCCCCTTACCCCTAACTGATCGGCTACGGCTTTGGTTGATTTGCGGTAAAAAACGCCTTGAACTTTTCCTTTAACAGTAATATCGAGATGCCTTATCATTTAGTCTATGAGTTGATTAAGTTTTATATGAAAATTTGGGGGCAAATTTAATCCATTCTAACTCAATCAACCTAATCAACTTATTAAACTAATTTCCTAACCTTACTTTCGGGGGTGATCTTTAAGCCGTCTAAACCGGTTATCAGGTTTAGTCCGGGTGTTTTGCCAGGCTCAATTGTACCTTTTTCATCATCGATACCTAAAAACGTGGCTCCGTTTATAGTTGCCCATTCCAGTAATTTAGCGGTGCTGATGGTTGGAAACTTTTTTTGAATGGTACGCATTTCGCTCAGAATACACAATTTATCGTTTGAGGCCAGACTATCGGTACCCAATGTAATGTTAAAACCCTGATCAATAAAAAGAGGGATTTTTGGAAGGCGGTTTTCGATATACAAATTAGCATTTGGGCAAAAACACCAGTTTATTTTACGGTCAAACCGTTTTATAAAATAGATATCTTTTAAATTGGTACAGGTGTTATGTACCAGCAAAACCTGCTGCTTATTGGTTAGTAAAGGAATAATGGATTGCAAGGAGTTACGTGCTTGCGGTTTAAAATGACTGATATCGATACCAAAATGCTCATAAAGCTCAATAAAGCCACCCAATTTATACCTGTAGAATTTATTTTCGTCCTCACACTCCTGGTTATGAATGCTAATGAGGTTAGGTTCGGCATCACTATGTTTCCGGATCAGCTTAAAAAGCTCTTTGGATACCGAGTATGGTGCGTGCGGCGTAATGGAACAGGGCTGCGGCTTAAATTCCTGCATAAGCTCCATAGCTCTGTCAAAAATACCCTGGGCGTTTTGCGGCAAAAAGCCAAAAGTTTCAATAAAAGTATGGTAGTACAGTTTGCTGGCAGTTTTAACTGGAATGCTGGCATTGCTATTGGAGATATCGCCAACTGCTACAATACCATTCGCATACATTTCATCATCGGCTTTTTGAATGGCATCCGATATTTGTTTATCATCAGCCTTGCGCGTTGCCTGTATATCTTTTATAAAGTTCACCAGCCCGCCCTTAGGGGTTATTTTATCTTTCAGGTGCGAAAGCTCAACATGGCAGTGGGTATTTACAAACCCGGGGCAAATAATACCGCTTAGTTTTTCAACGGGGCCATCAGGAGGGTTATTATGGTCTGTAACTGAAATGATTTTACCCTGATCATCAACAGTAACTATTCCATTCTTAATAGGATCGGCAAAAATTGGAAAAACGTAATCGGCTCTAAAACTTTTCATTAATTATATCACTTAGTATCTATCTCAAAACGTTTTTCTTTTAAAACAACCCTGCAAAATTAATTACAATTAACCTTTAGTTATGTTTTTTTATCATTTAAAAGAATGACTTTAAAATAAGACAGATTTTTTTAAATTTAAGTACTTTTGCATTGTGAATAATGCAAAAGATAAAATAGACATCCGCAGCCTCGGTCTGGAAGCCTTGCAGGACCATTTTATCCGTATGGGGGAAAAAAGTTTCAGGGCTAAACAAATTTATGAATGGCTTTGGAAAAAATCGTGCTTCTCTTTCAACGAAATGAGCAATATTTCAAAAGAACTGCGCACCAAACTCGATGAAAATTTTGTTATTAACAACGTTAAAATAAATTCATCACAGGTTAGTGCTGATAAAACTATAAAAAATTCTTTTATTTTACACGATACTCATCTAATTGAGGGGGTTTTAATTCCAACCCCAGGCCGGATGACTGCTTGTGTATCTTCGCAGGTTGGCTGCAGTCTTACCTGTAAATTCTGCGCTACCGGGTATATGGAGCGTAAAAGAAACCTTAACCCTGATGAAATTTACGACCAGGTTGTACTGATAGACAAGCAGGCGCGTGAAAACTATGGGGTTCCATTATCCAATATTGTATACATGGGCATGGGCGAGCCTTTGCTCAATTATGCCAATATGATGAAATCTGTTGAGCGCATCACTGCCGAGGATGGATTGAACATGTCGGCTAAAAGAATTACCGTTTCCACTGCCGGTATTGCCAAAATGATCAAAAAGCTGGGCGACGATCAGGTAAAATTCAACCTTGCCTTATCGTTACACGCCGCAAATGACGAAAAACGCAATACCATTATGCCTATTAATGAGCAAAATTCATTAAAGGCCCTCGCCGAAGCTTTAAAATATTACTACGCCAAAACCAAAAACCCCGTGACTTACGAATACATCATTTTTGATGGTGTTAACGACGGAATACAGGATGCAATGGAGCTGGCTAAATTTTGCAAGCACCTGCCTTGTAAGGTAAATATCATTGAATATAACCCCATTGCCTTTGCCAGCTATATTAACGCCGGCGAAGATAAGGTAGAGGCATTTGCCGCTTATTTGCAAAAACAAGGCATCAACACTCACCTTCGCCGTAGCCGGGGTAAGGATATTGACGCAGCCTGCGGGCAATTAGCTATTAAAGAAAAAGGTAAGATTGCCGAAGTTTAAGATTTCTATCTTAAATTAACGGCATGAAATTGCTGCGTGGCTATCTGGCCGATTTTGTTTCCCTGCTTTTTCCCGAATTATGCCCGGCCTGCCAGGCCAGCCTTGTAGCCAACGAGTATATTATTTGCTCCGATTGCAGGTACAATTTACCCTATACCAACTTTCATTTACATGCCGACAACATTGTTGCCCAACAATTTTATGGTAAACTAAAAGTTGAGGCAGCTTATGCGCTGTATTATTTTACCAAGGGCGGCAAAGTGCAAAACCTGATGCATCATTTTAAATATAAAGGCATGCAACGGATAGGTAACTTATTAGGCAACATGGCCGGTACCCAATTAGCTCAAAATCCTATTTTTAATTCTGTGGATCTGATCGTTCCCGTACCTCTGCACAAAAAACGTTTGAGGGAACGGGGTTATAATCAAAGTTCCCGCTTTGCGGAAGGTTTGGCTGAAAAACTACCTGCTGCTTTAGAAGATAATAATTTGCAGCGTTCGGTAGCCACAGCAACGCAAACCCATAAATCGCGCTTTGCCCGTTTCGAGAATATGCAGGATGTATTCATGATCAAACACCCCGAAAGACTCATCAACAAACACGTTCTATTGGTTGACGATATTGTAACTACAGGCTCAACTCTGGAGGCCTGTGGTATCGAACTGTTAAAGATACCCGGACTTACGTTAAGCATTGCCACAATTGCCTATGCACAATAAAACAAATTAAACCCAATATCTTTTTTATCAATACTTTTGTCGATTACAATTATCACAGTTATTGGCAATGACAAAAAGGTTTCTTTATTTAACCGGCTATCAATGGGTTTGGGTGCTATATTTAGCAGTTGCGGTTTACTGCTGGCAATTTAAGTACTTCAGGCATATTGATAATAACTACCTCATATTCCGCCAGGCTTATTACCATGCCAGAGCCGGGCTAAACTTATACTTATTATATCCTGCAGAATATTCTGATGTGTTTTTATATGGTCCTACGTTTACCATATTGGTAGCGCCATTCGCCATCCCTTCAGAAGCAGTAGGGTTTTTCCTTTGGCAAATAGTCAATGCGCTTGCCTTCTTGCTGGCAGTACACTTGCTGCCATTTAACAACCGGATAAAAACAGCCATCCTTTTACTGTGTGTTATTGAATTTTCCAATACCTCACATTACATGCAGATCAATGCGCTTATAGCCGCCTTGATTATCATAAGTTTTATGCTGGTCAAAAAAGGCAGGGACGAATGGGCTACACTATTTATTATTGCAGGTACTTTAATAAAGTTTTACCCGGTGGTTGGTTTGGCGTTTTTCTTTTTCTCCCGTAACAAATTAAAGTTTATTACGAGCACAATAGTATGGGCGGGCGTTTTGTTTGCCTTACCCATGATCATTTCCGGCCCTCATTATATTATCCAATCATATCAGGACTGGTTTCATGAGTTGAGCCTAAAAAACGCTATGAATGTAAGTTTAACCGGCAGTATAGATTGGTGTATTATGGGTGTAGCTCGTCGTTTAACTCAAAATGCGGCCATTCCTAACACACCTTTTTTGATAGCCGGGGCTATTATTTTTGCCATCCCTCTGCTCCGGTTTAAACAGTTTAGCTCGCTGAAATTTCAGTTACAGGTATTATGTTCGGCCCTGATGATGGTGGTATTGTTTAGTACCGGATCAGAACATCCAACTTATATTATAGCTACAGCAGGCGCAGTAATTTATATGATGATGCAGGATAAGCCTTTTACTACTTTCAATATAGTGATGTTGGTATTATTGTTGGTTATTACCGGTTTAGGGCCCAGCGACGCATTCCCAAGACCAGCGCGCGAATGGATGAGCAACCTGGCTATGAAGGCATGGCCCTGCATTATAATATGGGTAAAAATTGCCTGGGAATTGATCTTTAAGGATTTCCCTGCTGACAAGGGATTTACGTTGAGCGAACAAACGATTTAAGAAAGCTTACTGGTGCTGATACCGGCTCAGCTTATCATAGAGTGACTTGGGGTCAAACGGTTTTAATACATAATCATTCATCCCGGCGTTATCAATCTCACCCATTTGGTTGCTCAGCATCGACGCGGTTAAGGCAATAATGGGTAACTGCTGAAAATAGGGATCGGGCATAGCCCGTATGATCTGGGTAGCCTCAAGGCCTCCCATTTGCGGCATGTGGATATCCATTAATACCACATTATAGTTACGATTATTTTCTATTTTGTGGATAGCTTCAACACCATTTTCTGCAAAATCAGCATTAGCACCCCATTTTTTCAGGATCTTGTTAATCAATAGCCGGTTTATCTGATTATCATCAACTACTAAAACATTTATCTTAAGTCCTGCTTCCAAATTGCTGCTGTTATTGTTCAAATGGGTACTTGTTTTCTTCTTAAACGTTATAGTAAACCAAAAAGTAGAACCCTTGTTTGGTATGCTATCAACGTTTATCCTTGAATCATGAAGTTCGATCAGTCTTTTACTAATAGCTAAACCCAGGCCGGTGCCACCATATTTACGTGTAGTATCAGGTTCGGCTTGTTTAAACTGTTCAAATATGGTATGCAGTTTATCGGTTGCAATACCTATGCCTGTATCTGATACAGAGAACCGTATCCGTACATCCTTATCACTTTCCTGAATTACCTTCAGGTCGATATTAATTCCGCCTTCGTCTGTAAACTTAACCGCATTGCTCACCAGGTTCAACAATATCTGGCATAAGCGGGTTCTGTCGCCTATCACAACTGCAGGCACAGCATCATCAATGCTTTCGCTAAGGTAAATATTTTTTTCTTCAGCACGGTAACGCATGGAAGTGTTGATGCTCTGAATAAGCTCCCGCATATCCACATTTGCCTTCTCCAATTCAATATTACCGGTTTCTATCTTAGTGAAATCCAGCACATCATTAATCAGGGTCATCAAATTCTCAGCCGAAAATTGAAGTATACTCAAATTTTCCTTTTGCGACTCCAACGGACTATCTTCGAGCAGCAGGTGCGACATACCGATCACTGCATTAAGTGGTGTTCGTATTTCATGGCTCATCACCGATATAAACATATCTTTGGCTCTACTTAACTGCAAGGCCTCTTCCTTGGCCATGATCAGTTCTATCTCGGCTTTCTTTTTAGCTGTTATATCAATAATTACTTCGATATATTTATCAACGTTACCACCGTTTCCGATAATTACCGAGTTGATAACAGATATCCATAAAGGCTGCCCGTCTTTCCGGTAAATGAGCAGATCAACCTCAAATGATTGTTTATTTTGGGATAGTTCACGTGCTTTTTGAATGATAGAGATATCTGTTAACTCTCCTTTCAGCACATCGCCCAAATGATTGCCATTTACCTCATTGATCGTATACCCGGTAATGTTTTCAAAGGCTTTATTTACCCATTCTACCTTCCCTTCGCTGTTATTTATTCCACTTGTGGTGTTACTGGCTACTAACGAAAGTTTGGTAAGCTCCTCTTCACTCTTTTTGCGTTCCGTGATATCAACCATTACGCCAATTTGCCGGTCGACATTACCAGCCTCATTAAATAAAGGACTATTGGATAAAAATACCCAGCGCGGCGTACGATCTTTTTTGTATAATTTTACTTCTATCTCATAAGGCCTGTTTTCTTCTACTGCCTTTATTGCACTTTCCACCACCTTCAGATCGGTATCTTCACCTACGAAGGTGTTACCCATGATCTTTCCTTCCAGCTCGGCAAATGAGTAGCCAATAATATTTTCCAGAGCCTCATTCATCCAGAGTATTCTGCCTTCTGCATCCCGTATAAAAATGCCACTGGGCGATTTTCGGGCGGCAAAAGAGAGTATCTCTAATTCCTGCTCAATTTTTTTACGGGCTGTAATATCAATAATGATCCTGATGGATTTATCAACTTCTCCATTCTGATTGCGAATAATGGAATTGATAACCGTGATCCAGGTTGGTTTACCGTTTTTATGATTTATCAGGAGTTCAACCTCGTATGATTCTTTCTTTTTTATGGAGGCTTCTAATTTTTCTATGGCTGCAGCGTCGCTGGGTTTGCCTTTTAAAGTTGCCCCCAGGTATTTATTTTCCACATCGGCCAGGTTATAACCGGTAATATGTTCAAACGCCTCATTTACCCACACCACCTCATCAGTTGCACTACTGATCACTACACCATTACCCACTTTACTGGCTACCATGGATAGCTCTTCCAGCTCTTTCACCACCCGTTTTTGGTAACTGATGTCGCGGCCACTGGCAAAGTATCTATCATCTTTAAAAGTGATTGACCAGCTTATCCATCGCCTATCTTGTTGAGATGTAAGCACCTCGGTTTCTAAAATAAATTTATGCTGATGATTAGTTAAGCCACCTTTTAGTTTTTCTAAGGTGGTAAGCCGGGCCTCGCCAGGTAAAAAATTCCAGATAGATTTACCAATAATCTCCTCAGGATCATAACCTAAAACTGTCTCTACCGAGCGGTTAATGCGCTTTACGATAAAATCTCTGTCCATAATGCAATGGATATCCGGAGAGCTATCAAAAAGATCATGAAATTCCTGATGCTGCGAAAGGCTTTCTTCGAGTTTAATTTTTTCTTTATGCAGATTAAAGCGCGACATAACCTCGCTGGCCAGCGTTTGCAAGGCATCCTTTTGTTCTGCAGTAAGTTTATGAGGTACCACATCCAAAACACAAAGCGAACCTAAACGGTATCCGTCAGGGGTAATTAAGGGAGCACCAGCATAAAACCGGATGTTTTGCGTAGTGACATAAATGTTATCCTTAAAGGTTTCATCCTCCAGGGTATCATATATCTCCATCAAAACATCATGTTGAATAGTATAATTACAAAAAGCGCCGACACGGGGTGTTTCCCCCACATCGGCGCCATATTTTGATTTGAACCATTGCCGGTCAGCGTCAATTAACGTGATCAGCGCAACGGGAACATTACATATAAAAGAAGCAAGCCGGGTAATAGCATCATATTCCTTTTCGGGTAATGTGTCTAAAACCTGGTACGACCGCAGGGCCTCTAAACGCTCCTTTTCTGCTATTAAATTTTCCTGCTGCCTTTTGGTCATTAATTATTCCGCGCTGGTTTCTCTGTACAACGGATAGTCGTGCATCAGCTTGTGAACCTTTTTACGTATTTTCTTTAAAGAAGGTTCATTTTCCGGATCGGCAATTACGGCATCTATCAGTTCTACAATGAGTTCCATTTGTTTTTCTTTCATGCCACGGGTAGTAATAGCCGAGGTACCTACGCGTATACCAGAAGTAACAAATGGCGACTTGTCATCATAAGGCACCATATTTTTGTTCACCGTGATATCGGCAGTTACCAAAGCATTTTCAGCTGCTTTACCGGTAATGTTTTTATTACGCAGATCGATCAGCATCAAATGGTTATCTGTGCCCCCTGATATAATCTCATAACCCCGTTTAACAAAGGCTTCGGCCATAGCTGCGGCGTTCTTTTTAACCTGCAGAATGTACTTCATATAACCTTCGCTTAAGGCTTCGCCAAAGGCTATGGCTTTTGCAGCGATGATATGCTCTAGCGGGCCACCTTGTGTACCTGGGAAAACAGCCATATCCAGTAACGACGACATCATCTTTATTTCGCCTTTTGGTGTTTTTATGCCAAATGGATTTTCAAAATCTTTACCTAACAGGATCAGACCACCACGCGGGCCACGCAATGTTTTGTGTGTTGTAGTAGTTACAATATGGCAATGCGGCAGCGGATCGTTTAGTAATCCCCTGGCAATAAGTCCGGCAGGGTGCGATATATCGGCCAGCACCAATGCCCCTACTTTATCGGCCACTTTACGTATAAATTCATAATCCCAATCGCGCGAGTAAGCCGAAGCACCGCAAATGATCAGTTTTGGTTTTTCTTTAAGGGCAACTTTTTCCAGTTGCTTATAATCAACCAAACCGGTTTCTTTAACTACACCGTAAAAATGCGGTTCATATAATTTACCAGAAAAGTTAACCGGTGAGCCATGGGTTAAGTGGCCGCCGTGTGACAGATCAAATCCTAATATTTTGTCGCCCGGTTGAAGCACGGCCAGCATCACGGCAGCATTAGCCTGAGCGCCAGAATGTGGCTGAACGTTTGCCCATTCGGCATTGAACAATTGCTTGGCTCTTTCAATAGCAATAGTTTCAATTTCATCAACTACCTGGCAACCGCCATAATAACGTTTGCCCGGTAAACCTTCGGCATATTTATTAGTAGCGACAGAGCCTGCAGCTTCCATAACCTGACGGCTCACAAAATTCTCAGATGCTATCAGCTCAATACCTTCTTCCTGGCGTTGCTGCTCTTCATCCAATAACTTAAAAATTAATTTGTCTCTTTTCATTATGTATAATTAAAACGGCACTGTGTTTATAACGGGGGCTAAGTTAGGTAAAAATTAGATTTGAGATGTGAGATATGAGATATGAGATTAAAAAAATAGCTTTTGTAATTAATTAAAAATGAACAACAAGCTCTATGCTTTTCTTGTCTCGCATCTCCTATCTAACATCTCAAATCTCCCTGGCTGATATCCAGAAATTATTATAACCTAACCCAATCTGTATATCAATCAGCTCCTGCTGCAGCATTTCTAATACGGCCAAAAAGTTGTAAACAAAGTGCACCTTATTTTCCGAATGCCCTGCAATCGCTTTAAAATCAAGCATTTTATTAATCTTCAGCAAATCGGCTACTGCTTTCTTCTGCTTTTCGATAGTGTACGGGTACTGAACCACGGTATGTTTTACCTCTTCGCTGCGGTTAAGGTAGTTTCGCATCAGCCGCTCATGCACCATCATCAGTTTGTATAAGCTGAGTTCCGATAATTCTTCACCCGGATGAGTAACCTTTTCTACCTGCTCCAGGTCGTGCTTTATATTACCCCGCTTTTCCTGTTTAAAGCGCTCTTCTTCATAGGGGCGTATCTCTTCGCACAGTTCCTTGAACTTTTTATACTCGATCAGCTTCCTGATCAGGTTTTCTTTGGTATCAGCTTCGTCGCCTGCGTCATCAGCCTCATAGCGTGGTAACAGCATTTTTGCCTTGATACGCATCAGGGTGGCTGCCACAAAAATAAATTCGCTGGCCAGCTCCATGTTAAGGCTGGTCATTTGGTGTATGTAGTTTAAAAAATCGTCGGCTATTCGGGCTATGGGGATATCATGTATATCCAGCTCATCCCTTTCGATAAAAAAAAGCAGCAGATCAAACGGACCTTCAAACTGGGGTAATTTTATAGCAAAGCTGTCGTCGGTCATATATCTATTGCAAAAATAACATTTTTGGTATCAAGTAGCTAGTATCAAGTATCAAGATACTTCATGCTCACTGATTGTAAAAAAGGAGTCATGATACTTGATACTAGCTACTTGATACTAACCCGGCTACTTGATACTAAATCAACAATAAATGCATTTAGATAACCTGTTTTTATAAATAAATAACTTACTTTGTAAGTTAAATATTCTTACAAATGTCAATGCAGGTACCAGCCGGGGATTTATTAAAAACAATAAATTATCCATCTGATTTAAAGCGACTTAACGAAAGCGAGCTTGAACAGGTTTGCCAGGAACTGCGCCAGTATATTATTGATGTGGTATCGGTAAACGGTGGCCATTTTGCTGCCAGTTTAGGTGTTGTAGAGTTAACCGTGGCTCTTCAATACGTACTGAACACTCCCTATGATCAATTAGTTTGGGATGTGGGCCACCAGGCTTACGGCCATAAAATACTGACCGGCCGCCGTGACGAGTTTCACACCAATCGTGTATATAAAGGGTTAAGTGGTTTTCCAAAACGCTCAGAAAGCGAATATGACACCTTTGGTGTAGGACACTCCTCTACCTCCATTTCGGTAGCACTGGGTATGGCGGTGGCTTCGCACTATAAAGGCGAAACCGACAGGCAGCACGTTGCCGTTATTGGCGATGGCGCCATGACTGCGGGTATGGCTTTTGAAGCACTTAACCATGCCGGTATTGAAAACTCAAACCTGCTGGTGATCCTGAACGACAATAATATGTCGATAGACCCAAATGTGGGTGCCTTAAAGGAATACCTTACAGATATTACCACATCCAAGCCATATAACCGTTTCAGAGACGATATAGCTCATGTACTGGCCAAGTTATCGGCCATCGGTCCTGATGCCTTTAAAATAGCGCAGAAGATAGAAAAAAGCATTAAAGGCACCCTGCTAAAACGCAGCAACTTTTTTGAAGCTCTTAAATTCAGATATTTTGGCCCTATTGATGGTCATGATGTAAATCACCTGGTAAAAGTACTGAAAGATTTGCGCGATATTCCGGGTCCTAAATTACTGCACTGCATTACCACTAAAGGTAAAGGCTATGCCCTGGCCGAAAAAGACCAGACCAAATGGCACGCTCCCGGCTTGTTTGACAAGATAACCGGCGAGATCAAGAAAACCAAATACGACAAGCCACAGCCTCCTAAATACCAGGATGTTTTTGGGCACAGCATTATTGAACTGGCCGAGCAAAATCCTAAAATTATGGGTATTACCCCGGCTATGCCCTCAGGGTGCTCGCTTAACCTCATGATGAAAGCCATGCCTACCCGCGCTTTTGATGTAGGTATAGCCGAACAACATGCGGTAACATTTTCGGCAGGATTAGCTACCCAAGGTTTGGTGCCATTCTGTAATATATATTCCAGTTTTATGCAAAGGGCATATGACCAGGTGATACATGATGTGGCCATCCAAAATCTTAATGTAATATTCTGTTTGGACAGAGCTGGCCTTGTAGGTGCTGATGGGCCAACCCATCATGGCGCTTATGATCTGGCTTTTATGCGCTGCATCCCCAATATGACGGTATCGGCCCCTATGAACGAAGAAGAACTGCGTAACCTGATGTTTACCGCCCAACAGGAAAACATGGGTCCGTTTGTGATCAGATATCCTCGCGGCAATGGTGTCATGGTTGATTGGCAGCGTCCGTTTAAGGCTATACCGGTTGGTAAAGGCCGTAAAATTTGTGATGGTGACGAGGTAGCTATCCTATCCGTAGGCGCTATAGGTAACGAAGTGGTAAAAGCCACTGCCGAACTGAATACCGAAGGTTATTATCCCGCGCATTATGATCTGCGCTTTGTAAAACCTCTTGACGAAACTTTGCTTCACGAGGTGTTTAAAAAATTCAGCAAAGTAATTACTGTTGAAGATGGTTGCCTTGAAGGGGGAATGGGAAGCGCGATACTGGAATTCATGGCCGATAATGGCTATCAAAACACATTGGTAAAACGCCTGGGCATACCAGATAAGATCATAGAGCACGGTGAACAGCCAGAACTTTGGGCCGAATGTGGGTATGATGCCCAACATATTATAGCACAGGTTAGGAGCTTAGGTGCCAAGCATAATACACATACTATAGCATCGTAAAGTAGTTATTAAGTTGATTAAGTGAGTGGTTGATTAAGTTTTATAACCATTCACTTAATCAACCCAATCAACTCTCCCCTTTAGTGGGTCTTATAACTCGCTAAATCATTGTAAATAGCCCGGAACGAGCTGCGTATGCCAAAGGTCAGCATACCTGTTTTATCATGAAACTGGCTGTTCTTTTCAGAGCGGTAAAGTCCGCCCAATTCAAACCGCAGATTATATTTAGGATTTAGCAAATAAGCTACCTTACCCTCTACGTAAACCATATTGGTTGTTAAGCCCTGGCCGGTATAGTTGCCAAAAGCTCTTGCCGGGTCAACATATTGTTGAAAGATGTCTTTTCCATAGTTAAGATTATTCATATCCAAACCATAATGCCCGTAATCCAGCTCTCCGGAAAAATCAAATCTTTTATAAGAGTAATTTAATAAACCAACCACTTCACGAAAGTTTGCTCCCCAGGGATGTGCCAAAGGCTCGCCGTTTTCGGAATAGTTAACTATGGAGCTACGTTCTGAATAGGTATATGGCTTTACGTTATTAGTTTCCAGCAGGTAATTTAATCCGCTTACATTAAACAGGTTTGCACCTCTAAGACCAAGCTGCCATCCATATTTATTTCGTGAACTGCCATTGCTGGAGAAAAAGTTCTTTGACTCAAACTCATCAAGCGCAAACTGACCATATACTGTAACGCCGTCTGTAAGTTTATATTTACCTGTTAATCCAATCAAAGCATTATCCGGTGAGCCGTTTGTTGCCTCAACAGGCCGTAAGAATATAACAGGGTTGATATAAGTAAAATCAAAACCGCGTTGATGACCAAGATCGTCCTTAGCCGGCCAGATAACCGCATCAAAAAAACCAAATGACAGTCGGTTACTTACATTCCAGTCCAAATAGTGGAATACGCCGTATTTTTTACGATCGCCACCATCCACTTTAACTGATAGCGGATCATTAAAATAAGCCCACATGGCCATGTATCTTACGTTACCCAACGTAGCTGTCAGTTTAACGAAAGGGTATGGAGAAGCATAATCTGATAATAGCTCAGAGCGGTAGCCATCACCAATAAAAGTTTTATCGCGGCCGGCGGTGATATTCAGATATTTATTGGGTGTATATGATACCAATGCGGTAATGTACGACCAGCGATACTCATTGCCATAAAGAGCGGCATAAGCCTGCCCCGGAATTATACCTACCTGGTTGGTATAGGTAGACAGGTACTCTGGCAGTACGGCCCTGTTTTCGTAAGCACTAACGTTATAGGATAGCTTATTACCCACAGTACCGCCTACCTGCAATCCCAGGGAGCCCGAATTGGTATTCCTCTTACCGGAAAAATCGCGGCTCAGATTAAAATCAGGTAAAAGATCGGTGTAAAAAGTATAGCCTTTCCCCTGTACATCAATCTGATGCTGGGTAAAGAATTTTCCTTTAAGCCCGCCAAGATTCATTAAAGAATCGTAATGATGCTTTACAAGTGAATCATCAACAAAAAATGGCTTTAACGAGCTATGTAAGCGGGTTTTAGTAGAATAAACATCGGCGTCAAGTTTCTGATAAAACTGATACGAGTATGGTTGGTATACTGATTGTGCTTTTACAACCCCACTTATTAAAAATAATAGTATAACACAGGTAAATATTTTCTTCATGCAGAATTGATAAGTTTTATTCAAAGTAATTAAGCGTTTTAAAACCGCCTTTTTTCAGATAATCATCCTTTTTAACCAGGTGCAGATCTGATAATATCATATCGGTAACCAGGGCCTGAAGGTCATATTTAGGTTTCCATCCTAATTTTTCAAAGGCTTTTGTGGCATCACCAATTAACAGTTCAACCTCGGTTGGCCTAAAATATTTGGCATCAACCTTTACTATAGTTTGTCCAAATTTAAGGGCATCTATATTTAAACCCAGCTCTTTAACTTTTGCCTCATCAATATCAATAATCACGCCACGCTCGTGTTCATCCTTACCGCTAAACTCCACTTCGACGCCTAATTCATTGAAAGTCATCTTTATAAAATCACGAACAGTGGTAGTAACCCCGGTAGCTATTACAAAATCTTCGGCCTTTTCTTGCTGCAACATTAGCCACATGGCTTCAATATAATCTTTAGCATGCCCCCAGTCGCGCTGTGCCGAAAGATTACCTACATACAGACAATCCTGCAAACCCAACGCTATTTTTGCCGCGGCCCGGGTAATTTTACGGGTAACAAAAGTTTCGCCTCTGATAGGGCTTTCGTGATTGAACAGGATACCGTTACAGGCATACATATTATATGCTTCGCGATAATTTACTATGATCCAGTAACCATATAGCTTGGCGACTGCATACGGCGACCGCGGGTAAAATGGCGTAGTTTCACTTTGCGGAACAGCCTGCACCAAACCATAAAGCTCGGATGTGGAGGCCTGGTATATCCTTGTTTTTTGGGTAAGACCCAATAACCGCACAGCTTCCAGGATACGCAGGGTACCAATACCATCAGCATTGGCAGTATATTCGGGTGTGTCAAAACTCACTTTTACATGGCTTTGCGCAGCCAGGTTATATATTTCATCGGGCTGAACCTCCTGCACTAACCGGATCAGGTTGGTAGAATCGGTCAAATCACCATAATGCAGCTTAAACTTTATGTTGGGTTCATGCGGGTCATGATACAGATGATCAATACGATCGGTATTAAATAAGGACGACCGCCGTTTCACACCATGAACAGTATAGCCCTTTTTCAGTAAGAATTCGGCCAAATAGGCCCCATCCTGACCGGTTATACCCGTTATTAAAGCTGTTTTCATAAGTGTTTATTGGATATGACTTATAAGTTACAATATTATCCAAAAACAATGAGAATTAAGATTTTTGGAACAAGGATTTTTGGAGTAAGGATTTTTAGAACAAAGATCTGGAGAATAAGGAGCAATGACAGAACAAATACCGTTGGAATAAAAGATAGCGATTATCTATTATTCTTATTCCAAAAATCCTTGCTCCATGCTCCAAAAATCCTTGCTCCCTTATATACCTGATACTTCATTTTCCAGTTCCTGGTACCAATCTTTTCCGTATTTGCGTATCAGGGGATCTTTTAAAAATTCGTGCACACGTACTTTAAGTTCATCACCGAATGAACATGCCGGACTGCAAATGCTCCAGCGATCATAATTCAACACGTCAAACTCAGGATACGCGGTTATGCGGATAGGGTATAAATGACAGGAGATAGGTTTCTTCCAGCTGATAGCGCCCTGCTCATAAGCTTTCTCGATGCCGCATTTAGTAACACCGTTTTCCCATATTACGTAAGCGCATTCTTTATTTACATCAACGCAAGGCGTGGTATAATCACCTTCAAAATCTTTCACATAAGTGCCTACCTTTTCAATGGTTTTGATTCCTTTTTCGGTAAGATAGGGTTTTACTTTAGGATATATTTCCTTTAAAATATCAAGCTCATCGGCATTTAAAGGCGCACCCGAATCGCCCTCTAAACAACAAGCGCCTTTACACTTGTTAAGGTTACAAACAAAATTTTCTTTCACCACATCCTCATGCACCAATACATGACCAACCTCAATCATATTCTTTTAATTATTTTTTATAGGGTTCAAAGGATACTTCAAGCCGCTTGCCGCCTGCAAATCCATGGTAACACTGCCCAGTATAACTTCCACATGCGCCTTTACAGGTATCCTGTTGCCGTCATTGGTTATCCAAAGGTACAACTTACTATCCTTTCTGAAAATACGACCAGGAATGATTGTTGGATTAAATTTAAGACAGTTGAATTTCCCCATCGAACAACTAACTACTTCGGTACCTACATAAGTGATGCCCATGGTATGAAAACCATCTTCCAGGAAATACTGCAGCTCAAACTTCTCTCCCAC
The DNA here is from genome assembly GCF_011089895.1 of Mucilaginibacter inviolabilis. NCBI lineage: Bacteria > Pseudomonadati > Bacteroidota > Sphingobacteriia > Sphingobacteriales > Sphingobacteriaceae > Mucilaginibacter > Mucilaginibacter inviolabilis. The sequence continues at coordinate 768,037 of NZ_JAANAT010000002.1, read as the reverse complement.
TTTCATTTTAGAAACATCAATAGTACGGGCAAAATAATAGGCTGATACAAAATCAAATGTTTGTCCCTTAAATGCAAATACTCCCTTATCGGCCTTTACTTTACCATCTTTGTGATCAAAGGTCACGTTATCGGTATGTTTCCATTTCCCTTCGCGCCGGTTCTCGGTATAAAAATAGGGCATCAGAGTATTTTGATCTACATATGATTCGTACTTATTACGCACTTTATAAAAAAAATCAAAGGAGCCTGCTGTTTTACCCTCTGCTATTAAATGAAAGGCAGGGCCGTCGAGCTTTTTATCACTGGCCTCCACCCGGATATCAGCTTCAGCAGCTGTAAATACACCATACTTCATTTTATAGCTTAGCTTTTCGCCTACTTTAAAAACAGGTTCGCTGATTTTTGTTAGTTCCTGCGAAAAAACTTTGCTACCCCATAAAATGAATAGCACGGTATAAAAAAGGGATTTTCTCATCAACAGCAATTGCTTCTTATATCATTATACCCACCGGCAAATAACGGGCCGAAGATATGACAAAGCTTTACTATAAATGGTTTAATTGCGCTTTTATTGTGTGGAGGAGTATCAAGTAGCTAGTATCAAGTATCAAGACTCTTAGGACAACTACTGCTCGCAAGAAATCTTGATACTTGATACTAGCTACTTGATACTAAAATTAATCTTTTCGCTTATAGATAGGTACGGTTGAACAGGGCTCCCCGAACATCAGGCTTTTTACTATAGGGGTTAGCTTTTTAGTTAGCTCCACATAGGCCGAAACAGGTACTTCAGTATCACCACAACCTTTTAATACAATACGCTGATCGCGATATTGCTCAAAATCGGCCTTGGCTATTTCTTTTTCAAACAATACAGTTTCTAAAACAGCTTCATCACCAAAAACAATTTCCCGGGCGTATGGAGCCATGCGGTTAGCCAAAAGCATATAGGCCCATGCAGGTACAATAGCATCTGCGGTGCAGGTGATACCTACATTTTTACCGGTATACTGAGCCCAGTCGTGCTCTTTGATAAATTCCCTGAAATCTTTTTCGCGCAGCATCAAACCGTGGAACAGATTATCCTTAATATCATAAATAATACGGTCACCTGCGGGATAAAAAGCAGCCGGATCCAAAGTGACTAAGCCACTTTGCGCTACTTTATTCACTATATTTTCCTGTATATCCATGGTTTTGTTCATTAGTTTATTAGTTCATTGGTCTTAGCAAAATGGTTTTGCAAAGTTATCAACTCTGCACCAATGAACTAATGACCCAGTGGACAAATGAACTAAATAAAAAATCCGGGAACAGCACTGTGGCTAATCCCGGATACAAAATTACTTTAAAATTTTCTTATAACAGTTTAGCCCTGTTATCTTTTACAATTGCATTATCTTTCAAGGCATCCAGTACCTGACCTGCCGCACGTTGCATTAACGCCTGGGCTATCTGTTGTTTCTCTCTTACGTTATTGGTAAGTGCCGGAGGATTAGTGAAACTATCTACAACGTATACATAAACACCTTGCTGGCCGTTAATCGGTTTAGAAAGTGTGTTTAATTTTGAACCAAAAATAGAACCGATCACTTTATACTCCAATGAAGCGCCTGGGATAATAGGGTTGGCAAAAACTACGTTTTGAACAGGAACAACCTTAACACCTGCCTTTTGAGCAGCCTGATCGATGCTTGTAGCGCCCTGGAATTTCTCAGCCAGTTGCTTAGCCTTCACTTCATTGCGTACAGCCGGTTCAATTTGTTTTTTAACCGCATCTAAAGACAGGATGCCTTTAGGTTTAATTTCGGTTAAGCGGGTTACCACATACTGATCGCCTACAGTAAATACTTTATCAGTGATATCGCCTTTTTCGGCTTTGTACGCCCATCTTACGATGTCGCGTGCATTATCCAGACCAGGTAAGCTGGCGGCTACACCTGTAAAATCTTCAGCAACGCTCTTTTTCAAGCCTTCCTTTTTCACCTCAGCATCAAAGTTATCCTTGGTAAGGTTACCTAAAAACTGTTGTGCATGGCTGTATGCTACGGTTTGAGTTTTGCTGCTCGCGGTGATTGGCTTATCAACAACAGCAACTTTTACCACTTTTACAGATCCTTTTTGATCTTCAACCTGGATCAGGTGTACACCAAATTGTGAAGTAACCACAATCAGATCGCCTTTACCCGCTTTAAAAGCAGCATTGGTATACTCAGGTGTGATTTGACCCTGACCGCCACCCATGGCACCATTCACATCAAATGAAGGTATCTCACCGCCTTTAGACCCACTACCTTTATCAACAGAGAAAGTAGCAGCCAGATCGGCAAATGATTTACCACCCTGGATCAGCTTCTTGATAGAATCTGCTTTAGCAATTGCTTTTTCCACACCACCTTCAGTAGCCGGGTTAATTAATATATGACGCGTTCTTACCGAATCGAAAGTTGTTTTTTCGTCTGTTAACTTAGCCAGTTTGTAGCTGCCGTTTGAAATATAAGGGCCATACACAAAACCTTTGGATGCGTTAAACATCACCGAATCCAATTTTGGCTCCAGGCCGCCTTTTTTCTGGAAGCTGACAGGTGTTTTTGTTTCAGAATTGATCTGTACAAAAAGCGAATCATTGGTGCTGGTTTTAAAAGCCTCAGCCAGCTTATCAACTTGTGCCTTTATAGCAACGCTATCTTCTTTTGAAGGTGCCGCGTTAAAGCTTACATACTCAAATGAACGTACATCCTGCGGGTTTTTGAACTGGCCTTTATGCGCGTTATAGTATGTACTATAATCCTCGTCGGTTAAGGTAACTTTAGCATCAGGGATAGAAGCATAATCCAATGTGGCATATTTAAAATTCACCAGTTTGTTTTTGGCTTCATAATCATCTTTTGCATCCAGCGAGTTTACGTACAGACCGTTGGTAACCAAAGCCATATACTTAGTGGCTTTTTTTGCTTCTATCAGTTGGGTCAAGAAATCAGCCCACGCTTGTTTTTGATTCGGATCAGCCTTTGGCGATTGCAAATAGCTCAAAAACTGGTTTAACTTGTTACGGTCAAACTGGCCTGTTTGCTGATCAGAGAACTGACGGGCAATCTGCGGATCAGGGCTATTACCATTAACCATAGATGTACTTTCGTCGGTACCTACTACAATACCTAATTTTTCAATCTCCTTGTTCATCAGCATCTGGCTTAATACCTGGTTCCAGGTAGTTTCCTGTATGTAACTGGTGATCTGTGGAGAAATAGCCTGCCCAGACTGTTTAAACTGGGCACTATTTTGATCCAATTTTTTTTGAAACTCATCGTAAGGCACTTTTTCACCGTTCACTACGGCAAGTTCGTTATTATCGTCTCTGAAAAAAGAGCCGCCTGACCTTACAACCTCACTTACAATAAAAGCAAGGAGCGCTAAACCAATAAGGATGGCAACAATTTTCCCCATCCGGTCGCGCAAATAACCCATTATACCCATATACTTTTTATAATTATTTTCTTTATAGTAACTTATTCTTTAAACAAAATGAAACTATTATACGTTAATCTATTTTCCCAGAGGACAACTCACAACGGTTTCTATTGCTCAAAAGAGGGCGCAAGATACAATTTTTAGTAAAATTCTATAACACAAAATAATTCAAAAGTCAAAAGTCAAAAAATCCTACCCAAACACGTTTTTGGGGTCTTGGATTTTTACTTTTGAATTTTAACTTATTCAGTTACTGAGCGCCATTTTCATCTACATGAAATACTCCTGTACTTTTCCTAAGAGAGGGGTGCAAAAAGGTATCATCACTCTCAAAGTCATCTCCATTCATCACATTCCCGCTTTTCATAAAAACCTCTACATTTTTGTGAGAGTATACCTTTTTAGTTGCCGAATTCCAAAACAACTCGTCTGATTTGTAAACATCGCCCTGGGCATTGGTGGCCACTACATTTTTGCGAAACTCGTAAAGTTTTTCGCCCGCATGCAGTATACCGGTATCGGCAATAATGGTACCATCCTGTTTTTGGGTCAACTTGTCGTAATGAATTATCTTAATCCCTTTAGGCGCTACTTTATAAGTAGTTTTAGGATTCTGTGGGTTGTACTGTAATATTAAAGGTGCGGTCAGATGTATGGTTACTTTTGCCGAGTCGCTCATAATGAGATCAACACCTGTGGTAGGCTCTACGATGGTGCCTACCTCGTTTGAAGAAATCTCTTTAACCTTATTCAAATCGTTTACACAGGATGATAGGAAAAATACAAGCAATAGTATAGATATGAGATATGAGATATGAGATGTTAGACAGAAGATTGTACGGGACAAAAATATCCTGATATCTGATGCTTTGTATTTAACCTTTACGTGGTCAAATAATGCCTTTATCTCATGTCTCATATCTCACATCTGATATCTTAATACTAAGATTAATCAAATTTATATTTCTGGAACCACCTGTCATTCAGGGTGAAGCCCAAATGGATATTTACGTAATTTTCGCGCACCAGGCCGTTTACCAGAGAACCTCTTCTGCCTACTTCGGCAGAAATATTGATTTTGTAGAAACTACCGTTGTTAGGCCTTAATGGCATACCTACACCAGCAGTAACGGCATAACGCTTAATTCTGGTATTATTAACCACCATATAAGTTTCATCGTACAGAGCCCCTAAACGGTAATCAACAGAAGCCAGATAGTTACGTAAGGTAGCAATGTTTGGAGTATACTGACCACCGATGTTAAACGTACGGCTATCCTGTAATCCCTGATTTACGCCGCCAATAGATAGCTGCGACCATTTACTCATGGTATAATCAGCGCCTACCAGGAACTTGCCATCATTTTGGAACGATATACCAAACCGGTTGGTTAGCGGAAGTTTTATTTTGGTTTTAGCACTTTGCTTATTGATCACGCTATCCAGCGGAATATCTTCATTACCACTGTTATCGTTAAAATACTGGCTTACAATAAAACTACTGGTAGAATTGAGTTTGGAATTTAATGAACCTGAGTACCCAAAGGTAAGGTGTTTAGTATCAGAAAAATCAACAGAATATTGTACACCGTAATCGTAATTCAACCCGGCTATGGAATTGCTCGATTCGATTTTTGAGTTGGTTGTACCCGGAAGCGGCACTATTGTTCCGTTAACATTGGTGTTTATTTCTGTAGTACTGATATCTTTTAAGGTACCAAAAATGTAAGATACGTTAGCACCAATTAACAGGTGTTTACCTATACCAAAACCATAACCAAAATATGCTTTTGATAAACCGCCATCGCCACTGTATGTATAATTGGTAAGGTTGGTATCGGCAGGTATGGCGCCGTTTCCTTTAACCGTGTTTTTATAATTGTAACCACGCTCGCTGTAAGGTACCAAACCAAAGCTTAAGGCCGAACGTTTGGTTACCGGTATAGCAAAAGCCACATGGCTCAACCTGAAGTTACTGTTTTTCTGACTGGCAGAACCCGCCTGGCTCAGAGTTAAAAAATTACTGTAAATACCTATATCAATAGTAGTAAGATTGATAGCACCGTAAGAAGCCGGGTTTACTATATTGATATTGTTAAACAAACTTATTCTGTTAGTGGCCACACCAATACCACCCATAGCTATATTTTGGGGCATTAACTGCGGATCAATATCGCCTATACCATATCTGGAGTATGGAGAGCTGGTGGTAGCCGTTGATTGTGCAAATGCTGCAAACGAACTAACAGCCAATAAAAGTGTTATAAGAAACCTGGTATATTTAATCATTATGCTTTTGTATAGCTGCGTTTAATCCTTTTAAAACCAAATAAGGTTCAATTTTAATATAGGGGGCAAAGATGCTATTTTTCAATAGAGTATCAAAAAAAATACTGTCGCCCCCGCTTAACACAATATTTAGTTGGGGACTGTTGGCTTTATAGCTTTCAATAAACCCCATGAGTTCATATTTTATTCCGTTTTGCACCCCCGAACGTATAGCTGTTTCGGTACTGCCGCCATATGTTTCATTAAAAGTGGCGTCTGTATTAATCAGCGGCAATCCGGCTGTATAATAATTCAAAGCCTTATAACGCATATTTAGTCCTGGCGATATACTGCCGCCAAAATAATTTCCGGCTGCATCAATGTAATCATAGGTTATCGCAGTACCACCGGTAATTATCAGACTATTTAAGGCCGGATAGGTATACCTTGCTCCTATAACAGCTGCTAAACGATCGGTACCAAGTGTTTCAGGGGTTAAATAATGGTTTTGTATACCGCTGTTTATTAACGCGTTGAAATAAGTTACCGGCATTTTTGCCTCTAAACCGGTTTGCCATGGTTCAACATGCTTTTTTACTGATGACACTATTGCCCTGTTGATCTGATAATTATTCAAAAAATTATCCAGCGTATCAGGATCAACCGTTTCAAACTGCATTACTGCTAACAGTTCATTCAGTTTAAAAACCGCGATTTTTGTATATGTATTACCAATATCGATAACCAAATTGGTCATCAGGCCTTAATTAGTGATAATATAGATTCAAAAATAGCCAATCCATCTTCATTGGCCAGCAAACTGTCGGCAGCGCGTTCAGGGTGAGGCATTAAACCAAATACGTTCCTGTTGGCGTTGCAAATACCGGCAATGTTTTCCATTGATCCGTTAGGATTAGCATCGGCAACAATGTTACCAGCCTCATCGCAGTACCTGAACAATACCTGGTCATTATCATTAAGCGCCTTCACTACATCGGCACTGGCAAAATAATTACCCTCGCCATGAGCGATAGGTATTTTATAAGCCTGATCCTGTACCAGCTGGGCGGTAAGTAATGATTGAGTGGTTTGCGGTTTTAAATAAATGTTGCGGCAAATAAACTTGCGGTTTTCATTGTGTAATAAAGCGCCATCAAGCAGGCCGGCTTCGGTCAATATCTGGAACCCGTTGCAAATGCCCATTACATAACCACCTTTTGCTGCAAATTGTATAACCTCCTGCATGATGGGTGAAAAACGGGATATCGCGCCAGAGCGAAGATAATCGCCAAAAGAAAAACCGCCTGGTAAAACAACAAAGTCAACGCCTTGCAAATCATGGTCTTTATGCCATAACCTAACTACCTGCTGACCCATTATTTTTTCTAATACATATATGATGTCTTCATCACAATTAGACCCGGGAAATATAACTACTCCAAACTTCATGCTACAAAACTAATATAACCGTTGAAATTTGAACGAATGTAAAAGTTAAAATTTGTTAAACTGAAAGCAGATAATGCTGATTAGCAGCAATAAGAACAGGCTTTCATAAAACCATTTCCGGGTTGAATACAAAAAATAATAGGCAAAAAACACAGCAACTGGCGCCACACACAACAAAAAGTGATTTAAATGAAAAGCCGCGTTTACATAAAATGAAAAAGCAGTGATCAGAAAAATAAGGAATAATAACTGGAAAGATTTACGGGTTTGCACATAACTTTTAAAGAAGTTTTGCTGCAATTTAAAAAAACAAAGCACCAGAATCATGATCACCGGGATAAGCAGCAGGTAATTATAGGAGTTAATGCTGATATGATCCGGAAATTTGGTTCCTAACGGAAGCCATATGTTGCCAAAGTCCTTAATTCGGTCATTGAGGTAATAAAAAACCGCCAGGAAGAAAAACACGGTGGCATATCCTAATATACCGGCTACCCACTCGCGCCAGTTAAAGGGTTTAAAAAGCACCAGCGCTATCCAGATAGATAAAAACAGATAAATAAACGGAAAATAGATAAGCGAGCCCAAAGCTACGATCATCCCCAGATCATATACGGTTGATTTGGCATCCTCTCCTTTATACAGGCTGAACAGTTTAAACAGCATCCATATTACCAGGAAATTGCAGATGAGCGGAGCACTCAGTATCAGGAAGGGAGCAAATAAACCAGATAAGGTAACATACATGAGTGCCGGCAAAAACGTGGGCTTGCCCAGCAAATTATGAAAATTGATGAGGTAATTTAACAATAGCGCCTGTATAAAAACCAGCACTGCAGCCAAAAAGATATTTAAAGCCGGCGAAAGGGCGTATTCATATGCTACCGGTACCAGCAGGCGCGCAAAGGGCTCTACAAAAATAAATTCCAGCTTATCCGGAACATGAAACAAATAACCCACCCGCGACAAAAACAATATAATAACCAGCCATAGAGCGTTGAATGGATTAAAAGTTCTGAAAAGATTGATCATATGTGCGCTGTTTGCGGCGTAAAATTAAGGATTTTGGAGCAAGGATTTTTGGAGTAAGGGTTTCTAAATGTTTGACCCTTGATAAGCTGAATCCAGCGGCTGGCATGATTTTTCTTTTTGTCCTTGCTCTTTGTTCCAAAAATCCTTGCTCCCCAAAAAACTACTTCCTCGCGTACCGCTTTACCAGATCGTCAACAATTTGGGCGGTCTCGTTGGGAAAATCGACGATCACCTTTTTATCATCCTGTATCCAGTTATTCAAATGACCGGTAAAATCCTCATTGATCTCACTAACTACAGGCACGCCCAGTTTTGATGCCGACAGGGCGTTGCATTGCTGCTCGTACTGCCCTTTCATCGGTATCATCAACACCTTTTTTTTCAGGAACAGTGCCTCAGCAGGGCCTTCAAAACCACCGCCGGTAAGCAAGCCTTCGCAATTGGCCAGACTTTTATTGAATGCCTCATTATTTACCGGGAATATCTCCACATTGCCAGAGCGGTAGGGTGTTTTTTGGCGTTTCGAAAATATCTGCCATTGGGCCTCGGTCTGGCTCAAATGTTTCAGCAGGGTTTTATCATCATAGGCCGGCAGGTAAACGGTATAATGCCCCAGATTGGCGGTTTCCATTTCACGGATCTCGCTCCTGATCACCGGGGTATGGATAAAATCATCGTACCGTTCAAAGTGAAAGCCTACATGGTGCGTGGTGGGCGAATAATATTTGAACAGCCACTCGGCATAGTTCCATTTTTTGGGCCGGGGTGTTTTGGGCGAAACAAAGGAGCACTGGTGACTTAATGATACCGACGGCACTTTTTGCAGGCGGCATGCCCAGGCGCTTACCGGTTCAAAATCATTAATGATTAAATCATATTGACCCAAAGGCAGGCTGTGCATATCGCGCCAAAGCTGTGGCAGGTTCATAATTTTAAATGTTGCCCAGTTATCAACACCACCTTTTTTACCAAATACAAAGCTAAAGCCGTGAAAACGGTATTTAAGGGGCTGCGATAAAGAAACTTCGGCTTCGGTACCGCTTATTAACAGATCAACCTCGCCATATTGCTGTAGTAAAGGCACAATTTCACGGGCCCGGCTTATATGCCCGTTACCGGTACCCTGTATGCCAAAAAGTATCTTCATTTGTAGTAAGCGCGTTTTTACTTTAACTGAGATGGCTAATACTCCATTTCTGTTACAGTTTCAAACATCATATTTTTATAAGGGGGGTAAGTTAGTAATTAGTCGCAAGTAGTTAGTATCAAGTATCAAGATTTCTTGCAGACATTGAATACTGCTTTTAAAAGTCGTGATACTTGATACTAACTACTTGATACTATACATCAGTGAGGCTCCTGTTTAAAACGTTCGAGTAAACTTTTTACATCCAGTTTAGCGTCCAAATCTTCGGCATCGGTTTTATCATCCTCATCGGTATCGGTTTTAAAGTCGTCGGGATTATATTTAAATATATTCCACTCGCCTTTATAATACTCCAATGAAGTAAGACTCTCTACCCAGTCGCCCGAGTTTAAGTATAAAACGGAGCCGGTTTTTTCAGTGTTTTCAATAGTCCTGATCTCGGCATGGTGGATATGCCCGCAAATAACGTATTGATAATTTTTATCGACAGCCAGGTCGGCCGCGGTTTGTTCAAATTGATTGATAAACTTTACAGCCTCTTTAAAACTGGCTTTTACTTTTTGCGAAAAGCTCATTTTTTGACGACCCAAAGCCGTTAAAAACCAGTTCACAAAACTATTGATCAAAATAAGACTATCGTACCCCACTGCGCCCAATTTAGCCAGCCACTTGGAGTGCTGCATAGTTACGTCGAATATATCGCCATGGAATATCCAGGCTTTTTTACCATCGATGTTAAGTACAATCTTATTCAGCAGCTGGAACGATCCCAGGTTAAAATCGGTGAATTTACGAAGCATTTCATCATGGTTACCGGTGAGGTAATGTACGGGTATACCATCGGTAACAAACTTGAGTATGCGGCGCACCACCTTCATGTGGGCCTCGGGCCAGTACGATTTGCTGAATTGCCAGATATCAATAATATCGCCGTTCAGGATAAGCATCTTAGGTTTAATACTTTTTAAATACTTTAGTAATTCTTTAGCATGACAACCGTAAGTACCCAGATGCACGTCAGATATTACTACGATATCAACTTCGCGTTTTGACATTAAAATAGAGGGGTTAATTTCTCATCCGGCAGGTGCTGCCGGTTAATATATATAATTGAATTGATTAACAAACGATTACTCGTCGTCTTCGTCTTCATTAACATTCAGTTCATAAGGGCTGATATAAAAGGCCCCAACCAGGAGCAGCAAACTTATAACAACCAAATACGCATACTCAAAATTCATCACAAAATGATTTTAACAAATGTCGGTAAACTAAATTATGTTACTGTTAAGACTCTGTTAAATGTAAAAGGTTTCATTCGGTGCAAAATTTATTTTTTGGGGCCTCACCTTACCCTCTCCTTTGGAGAGGATGTCGTCCTGAGCTTTAAATGAGCTGTCTACCACGTATTTATCTTATGTCATTGCGAGGAGGAACGACGTGGCAATCCCCTCGCGTTCAATATCCACGCGAGGAGATTGCCACGCTTCGCTCGCAATGACATATTCATAAGTAATTCCCGTCGGGTCTTAATGTAATAGGTTATTTAAGCTTTATAACTCCCGCTGCTAAACCAGCCCTTTTCTTTTAATCTGATCCAACTGTTTTAAATGGTGCAGTAAATGTATCCGGGTAAATTTAAACCATTGTTTGGCATTGAGCATACCTAAACGCGGGTGCTCGTAACGTATATCGGCTGGGGCCTTTGCAATAATGGGGGCAATATCCTCAATTCGTTTTCGGCATTTGATAATCAGGTTGCGGGCATCTTCTTTACTGATCTTCTCTATGTTCATGATATCCATCATTTTGATTTTAACCGGCGGGAAACGACCAAAAAGCAACACAAAATGCCCTTGCAAACTCAAGCCTTTTTTGGTAGGCGGACAATTACTATGCGCGCAACGTTCAATAGCTATAGACGAGCGAAGGGTTGCCTGCAGCACATGGCTGTACACCTCGGCCGACGACCAGCCGCCACCTGCCGGTGTTTCGGCAAACACATCATCGGGGATAGTATCCAGCAGTTCGCGATAATCATCCAGCGCAGTTTCAATGGTTCTAAGCTCCTTGGCAATGCTCATAACAATAAAGTTAGCTCTTTTAAATGAGTAATCTGCACAGGCACATCATCGGGTTTGGGTGCATTGAAGGGATTAAAGAAGATAGCATCCATCCCATAATGAAGCGCTCCATAAATGTCAGCTTCCAGGCTATCGCCTATCATCACGCTTTCGGCTTTGGTGGTACCGGCCAGATTAACCGCGTATTCAAAAATGGCCTTATCGGGTTTATTAACGCCCACATCTTCGGATACGATGATATGCTGAAAATATTGCCCCAGGTTGGTACCTGCTATTTTTAACTTTTGCGACTCCTTAAACCCATTAGAAATGAGGTGCAGCGTGTATTTCTCTTGCAGGTATTGCAGCGTTTCGTGGGCATGCGGAAACAGGTTGGTTTTAGTTGGGCAAAGCCGTACATACGCATCCTCAAAATCGGTCGGAATCAGGTCGGGATGCAGGCCAAGCTGTATAAAAGTTTTTTTAAAGCGGGCATCACGCAATTCCTCTTTGGTGATAAGGCCTGTATGATACTGAGCCCAGAGCTCATGGTTGTTACGGGTATAAGTTTCGATGAACAGATCGGCCGATGGTAAACCGATCTCCTGTAAACGATGCAATATAAAAAGCTCATGCAGGGTTTCTTCGGCGTTTTTATCAAAATCCCAGATGGTATGGTCGAGGTCAAAAAAGATGTGTTTGTATTTTATTTCGGATTTGGGATGTTCGATTTCGGATTTCATGCACTTATAGAGTATTTGCTATCACGTCATTGCGAGGTACGAAGCCCCCCACGTACAGAATCGTTCTGTATAGCTTAGAGATTGCTTCGTACCTCGCAATGACGTGTGCTTTATTAATATTAGAAGCAAAATTAAACTATTCCCTTCCTAAATTCGAAATTCAAATAAATCCGAAATCGAACATCCCAGATCCGAAATCAGGATTTTTCCCCAAACGCCAGGTCGCCAGCATCGCCCAGGCCGGGTACAATGTAGGCTTTGCTGGTCATTTCATCATCAACGGCACATAACCATAAATTGGCCTTGGGCAGGTTGGCCCGTACGTGGGCAACGCCTTCGGTGCTGGCTATTACAGCAGCTATGTGTAACTCTTTTATTTTGTACTGGGCCATCAGTTCCTTACATACTACCACGATGCTTTGCCCGGTGGCCAGCATGGTATCGCAGAGGATAAATATTTTACCATCGAGATTTGGGGTGGAGATATGATCAACCTGGATCACAAAATCGCCGGTACGTTTCACCTTTCGGTAGGCGGTGATAAAAGCCGAGGCCGATTGATCAAAATACTGCATAAAACCATGGTGAAAGGGCAAACCCGCACGCAGAATAGTGGCCAATACCGGCTGATCAACCGGCACACTCACCTTAGCTGTGCCCAATGAGGTTTGCACTTCCTTATCCTCATAGTGAAGCGTTTTACTGAGCTCATAAGCCAGTATCTGCCCCAGTTTTTCCTGGTTAAGTCTGAAACGCGCCCTATCCTGCTGTATGTCGGCATCACGCAGTTCGGCCAGAAACTGGTTGGCTATAGTATTGGTTTTATTGAGAATAAAGATCATGCTTGTAGATTTAGAGTCAGGAATCAAGAGCCAGGAATCAAGATTTTTTTAATAACGTAAATATAAGTTTTAAGTTTTAGATATAGCTACGCTGTCAGTTTTTCAATGTCTTGATACTTGATACTAACTACTTGATACTAACTAATACTAAAAATTTACAATTGAATTATGAATATATGTAGTTAACTACGTAGTTTTGTATATAAATTTATACCATGAACACACTTTCTGCTATTACCCCTTTAAACAATGATTACTGCGAACAGATCATTGATATTATTCTGCCTATACAGCAAATTGAATTTAATGTTCCCGTTACGCTGAATGATCAGCCCGACCTGCTGGATATCGAAAAAAATTATCATCAAACCGGTGGCGGTTTCTGGGGCGCCAAACATGATGAGCTCCTGGTGGGCACCATCGGCTTAATTGCTTTCGACAAGCATGCCGGTGCTATCCGTAAAATGTTTGTGCGGAAAGAATACCGGGGTAAAGAGCTCGGTTTAGCTCAATTATTACTGGATACCCTGATTGATTATTGCCGGCAGAACCAAATTACCGATATTTACCTGGGTACTGTTGATGTACTGAAAGCAGCCCATCGTTTTTATGAACGCAATGGCTTTATCAGGTTACCCAAGACAGAGCTGCCGAAATCATTTCCGGTGATGAGCGCAGATACTATTTTTTATCAATTACATTTGACAAACTAAGCACACGTTTATATGATGAATGTGATAGATGAATTGGGCATTTTAGCCATTGCCACCAGGCTGCAACGCCTTAGCGACCAATTGCGTAAGGACGGGGTGCTGATATATAAAGCCAATGGCATTGATTTTGAACCCAAATGGTTCCCGGTGATCTATACCCTGCATCTGCGATCGGTTTTAAGTGTAGTGGAAATTGCCAATGAAATTGGCTACACCCACCCTTCTACTATTAGTTTGCTGAAGGAGCTGGAAAAAGTGAAGCTGATCCGCTCCAAAAAAGATAAAACTGATGAACGGAAACGCCTCATTCAGCTTACTCCCAAAGGCCAGGAATTGATTGAACAAATGAAACCTGTTTGGGATGTGATGATAGCCGCCCTAACAGAGCTCACAGCCACGCAAAACAACCTGCTGCTGGCTATAGGCGAAGTAGAAGAGCAAATGAAACGCCTGAGTATGCTTGAACGGGCAAAGCGGATTGGTGGATTGACGAACTAACAAGCGGGCTTAACAAACACGGACTACTCACCCCGCCTGCACTTCGCTGGACGACCCTCTTGTGAAAACCGATTCACGCGTCATTGCGAGGTACGAAGCAATGACGCCTTTTTTATTTGTGTGTATTCGATTCGCATTTCTATTGCAATTCCCGTCTATTTTCCGTATCTTTAAATACATCACAGATCAGCCCTGCTTACTTTGAAAATTGTAAACAGGGCTGTTTGGTTAAATGGATAAAACACGCCAAAAACCGATCATTTTTACTACAGTTATTTGATAATCAGAAATTAATACTTTTTAAACTTTTCAAAACCCATCAAAAATTTGTTAAAAAGTGTTAAAATGGCGTTAAAGCTTTGTTAAAGTGAGTAATTATCAAGCCTTTTTCATCCCATTTTGAGCAGAAAAGTGTTAAAATAAGGGGTTTAAAAAGTCTTCCGGAAAGATTGCCAGTTTGAATTTTGTAAGTTTTATTTTAACCCGGTAAAAAGAGGGAAAGAAAAACCGATCCGGACCATCACAAAGTTTTTTGACACTTCCAAACTCTGCTGACATAAGGTTGTCATTATCCCGTACTTATTTTGAATTGCAAAACCTATTGCAGGAATATTTGTATTTTTACATAACAACATGGATTTTAATTTAACCTCCCAATACTCCCCTACCGGTGATCAGCCCGAAGCTATCAGGCAACTGGTGGAAGGTGTAAATAATGGCGACCCTTTCCAAACCCTGCTGGGTGTTACGGGATCAGGCAAAACGTTCTCTATCGCCAATGTGATACAGCAAACACAAAAGCCTACGCTGATTCTGAGCCACAACAAAACACTGGCCGCGCAGTTGTATGGTGAGTTTAAGCAGTTTTTCCCGGAAAACGCGGTGAACTATTTTGTGTCGTACTATGATTATTATCAGCCAGAAGCATTTATACCTACCACCAATACATACATTGAAAAAGATCTGCAGATAAACGAGGAGATTGAGAAACTGCGTCTGCGCACCACCTCGGCTCTGATGTCGGGCCGCAGGGATGTAATCGTGGTATCGTCCATATCCTGTATCTATGGTATGGGTAACCCAGATGACTTTGCCGACTCTGTTTTCAAATTCGCGGTAGGTACGCGCATTAGTCGCAATGCCTTTTTACACCGCCTGGTCGAGATACTTTATGCCCGCACCACTGCCGATTTTAAGCGTGGTACTTTCAGGGTAAAGGGGGATACGGTGGACATTTTCCCGGCTTACCTGGATTATGCGTATCGCATTTCCTTTTTTGGTGACGACATTGAAGAGCTCAGTACCTTTGATGTAACTACCGGGAAGACGGTCGAAAAAATGACCCATATGGTAGTATATCCGGCTAACCTGTACGTTGCGCCGCGCGAGCGTTTTACTCAATCCATCTGGGCCATACAGGAGGAGCTGGAAACCCGTAAAAAGCAGTTTATTGAGGATGGCCGTTTCCTGGAGGCCAAGCGACTGGAAGAAAGGGTTAACTACGACCTGGAGATGATACGCGAGCTGGGTTATTGCTCAGGTATCGAGAATTATTCCCGCTTTTTTGATGGAAGACAGCCCGGGGCTCGCCCTTTCTGCCTGCTGGACTATTTCCCCGATGATTACCTGATGGTAATTGACGAAAGCCACGTAACCGTTCCGCAGATCAGGGCCATGTATGGCGGTGACAGGTCGCGCAAAATATCATTGGTAGACTATGGTTTCCGTCTGCCGGCGGCTTTGGATAACCGTCCGCTCAACTTCCAGGAGTTTGAAAAACTGGCTCCGCAAACCATTTATGTGAGCGCGACACCCGGTGATTTTGAGCTGGAGAAATCGGGCGGTGTGGTAGTGGAGCAGGTGATACGCCCTACCGGTCTTCTTGATCCGGTTATTGACGTTCGCCCGGTGATCAACCAGGTTGATGATCTGTTGGACGAAGTAGATAAAACCATCAAAATGGGCGACCGAGTACTGGTAACCACGCTCACCAAACGCATGGCCGAGGAGTTAGCCAAATACATGGATCGCCTCGGTATCAAATGCCGCTATATCCACTCCGAAGTAAAAACCCTGCAAAGGGTAGAAATATTAAGAGGTTTGCGATTGGGTGAGTTCGACGTATTGATCGGTATCAACTTGTTACGCGAAGGGTTGGATCTCCCGGAAGTATCCCTGGTAGCTATTCTGGATGCTGATAAGGAAGGTTTCCTCCGTTCGGAACGCTCATTGATACAAACCATCGGTCGCGCCGCCCGTAACGATCGCGGCCGGGTAATTATGTATGCCGATAAAATCACCGACTCGATGCAGATCACGATGGACGAGACCAATCGCCGCCGTGATATACAAATCGCCTATAATACTGAACGCGGTATAACACCAACAACGGTTGGCAAATCGCGCGAGGAGATCATGGAGCAAACTTCTGTGGTTGATTTTCAGGGCGGTGTACAGAAAGCTTATGTGGAAGCCGATTCCGTATCACTGGCAGCTGATCCGATAGTACAATACATGACCAAGGCAGACCTGAAAAAATCAATTGACAACACTAAAAAAGATATGCTCGCTGCAGCCAAGGATATGGACTTTTTACTGGCGGCCAAACTGCGTGATGAGATGTTTGCTTTAGAAAAAATGATGGAAGAGAAGTTTTAGCAGATGTGCTGATATACAAATGTGCAGATGTGCAAATGATATATATTGATTTATCAAATGTAATTTTTTTATCTGCACATCTGCATATCTGCACATTTACACATCAATTTTCATCCGCACATTCGTAATCCACACATTTGCACATCTATCCATAATCATATTAAAACAATTTTTACGTTATATAACTTATATTTGTAAGCTAAAAATTAATGTGATGCTTTTAATTCGTTTTCTACTCATATCAATTTGTGTACTATATATCATACGCAGTTTAGTACGGTACCTGCTACCTTTCCTTTTTGAAAGCGTAGTGAATAAGGCTCAGCAACAAGCCCAACAGCAGCAACGCCAATCTTCCAGACGCCCGGATGGTGCTATCAGGGTAGATTATATCCCGCAGGGAAAAAGAGGCACTGTGCCTGATTCTGAAGGCGAGTTTGTTGATTACGAAGAAGTGAAATAATCTATATGCTGCCAGAAGAAGTATACAAAAGGCGCCCGAATCATAACAATACTTCCGAGTCTGTTATACTTATTGTGGCTAATTACATCGTGTTCACCGTTGCCTTGCAGTTGTTTGCCACTTGCGCTAAGATCGGTACATTTTTTTGGGTGGTTTTAGGCGCCCTTGCCCTCTATAATTTTTTCAGCATACGCAAAAACCGCGAAGACTATGGCAAACCCCAGGTGATAGCCTACGTGGTGAGTCTTGCAGGTATGATCTTGCTGTTTTTCCTGCTCCGCAGCCGCGAGCTTACCTGTTAATTTTTGATTTTGGAATTCGGATGTTCGATTTCGGATTTCTGAATTGGTTTAGGAATGCATCAAACCTGCTTTCTCAATTTTCAAATCATCAAATTTTCCAAATCCGAAATCGAAAATCCGAAATCCGAATTATGTACTTCAATTGTCATTCAAATTTCTATTTTTGAGGAATATATATTATCCATTTCAAAAAACTTAAATGAACAACTGGTTTAAGCGTAATAGCATCCACTTTATTATAGCTGCTATTTTCCTCGTGATCTGCTTTATCTATTTTACACCTGCATTTCAGGGAAAAACCCTCGGGCAAAATGATGTTACAAGAGCCCAATCAACCCAAAAAGAGATCAATGATTATAGGGCAAAAGACACTACCATATTATGGACTAACCAGATATACGGTGGTATGCCGGCCTATCAAATATGGGCGCCTTATAAAGCCAATTTAACTTCATGGGTGGTAAATGCTATCAATTATTCGTTCCCGAGCCCTGTTGGTACCATATTGATTTTCCTACTGGGCGGATATCTTCTTTTTAGTGTATTAAAGCTTAATCCATGGTTGGCGGCTGCAGGTTCTGTTGCTTTTACATTTTCGTCCTACAATATTATATTACTTGTCGCGGGGCACGCCAATCAGGCTTTCGCGATAGCCTTTTTTGCCCCTATTTTGGCGGGTATTTTACTTATTTTAAGAGGAAAGCATTTTATTGGTGCCGCCGTAACTGCACTGGCATTAGCATTGGAGATCAGGGCTAATCACGTACAGATGACCTACTATCTTTTACTGGTGTTGCTTATCCTGGTATTTATTGAATTATACCATGCTATCAAAAACAAAACAACAGCTAACTTTTTAAAGTCATTAGCCTATGTAGGCGCTGCTGTTGTATTAGCTTTAGCAGTAAATGCATCCATGCTTTGGAGCACGTACGAGTATGGTAAAGATACCATTCGCGGCAAATCAAATTTAACACAACATACAACGGAGCCCAGCAATGGTTTGCCTAAAGATTATGCGTATCAATGGAGTCAGGGTGTAGGCGAGTGTATCACCTTTCTGATACCTAATGCTTATGGCGGCGGGGGCAGAGGCCCATCAGATGCCGACTCGCATGTGGCTAAAGCGCTAATTGATAAAGGAGCACCAGCCGATCAGGCAGTTTATATAGCACAAAACGCCATGCCGCTTTATTGGGGCGAAAAACCATTTACCGAAGGCCCTTTTTACTTTGGCGCTGTTATCTGCTTTTTGTTTATATGGGGCTTGTTCATTGTTAAAAACCGTATCAAATGGTGGTTACTTGGCGCAGTCATTTTTACCATGTTACTTTCCTTTGGTAAAAACTGGCCTTACGTATCCGATCTGTTCTTTAATTACTTCCCGCTTTATAATAAATTCAGGGCAGTTGAGTCGATCCTGGCAGTTGCAGGTTTATGCTTCCCTATACTGGCCTTATTGGCGGTAAATGAAGCTATTGTAAATGAGAATAAGGCCGATCTGTTTAAAAAATTAAAGATCACATTTTATATTACCGGAGGTATTTCTTTAATTATAGCTGTAATTCCAAGCCTGTTTTTATCATTCAAACCCAGCAACCAACTGGCTTATATCGATCAGCTATCACAAATGCTGAAGATTGATAACGCTACAGCAAGTTCATTAGCACAGGCATTGGTTGAAGACCGGGCTTCTGTTGCGCAGGCAGATGCTTTACGTTCACTTATTTTTGTAGCATTAACATTTGCTATTGCCTGGGCCTTTATCAAAAAGAAAATCAATGTTACTGTATTATCCGTAGCTTTTTTGGCTCTGATACTGGTAGATATGTGGACTGTAGATAAACGCTATCTGAATAATGACAGCTTTGCTCCTAAACAAGATAATAATACCCCACAGCCACGTGAGGTTGACCAATTTATCTTGAAAGATAAAGACCCTGATTTCCGGGTGATTGACCTTACCCAATCTATCAAGGGGGATGGCATTACACCATTCTTCTACAAATCAATAGGTGGTTATTCAGCTGCAAGATTAAAACGCTTTGAGGAAGTTGTTGATGAACAGCTAACCAAAAGCATCAATCACGAGGTATTGGATATGCTGAACACCAAGTATATTATTACGCAGGATCCTAAAACTCAAAACCTGGCTATGCAAGCTAATCAAACTGCATGTGGCCATGCCTGGTTTGTTAAAAGCATTAAATACGCCGATAACGCTGATCAGGAAATGCAGGCAATCAGCAGTTTTGATCCTAAAAATGAGGCTATAGTTGATAAGCAATACAAAAGCGCTATCGATGAAAAATCATTAGGAAACGATCCTGCTGGTAAAATTGATCTGGTAAGTTACAATCCTGATCATATGATCTATCAAAGTGGTTCTACAGCCTCCCAAATTGCTGTTTTCTCCGAAGTGTATTATAACAAAGGATGGAAAATGCTGATTGATGGAGTTGAAAAACCATATTTCCGTGCAAATTACCTTTTACGTGCTGCGCAGATACCGGTTGGTAACCACAAGATCGAGTTTATATTTCACCCAACATCATACTATGCCGGTGAAAATATCTCTTTAGCTGGCTCTATCCTGTTAGTGCTGGCACTGGGCGGTGCAATTTACACCGAAACCAAAAAGAAACCTGCAGTTAAGCCAGCCGCCAAAAAGGCATAAGGCTTAACTATATTAGTTAAGAGCGATGGGTTTAAATCCATCGCTTTTTTTATATGTATGAAAAATAGATTAGTCGTTTGTACGCTTGTTTTTGAGCCAGTACCAGCCCAGGTTAAAGGCAATTACGACGTGATTAAAAATAGTCGGGATCAATCCGTAATACCGTTTCATAATCTCAAAACGCTCCTGTAAACTTTGGCGATGTCTTTTTTTCGACATCCCCCCTACCAGATATTTGGCTACATACCGGTTTACGTTTACTATTTTTTGGCTCTTTTTGGCTGCGCGGATGATCCAATCAATATCGGCACTAAGCTGATAACGATTGTCATAGGGCTCGGCTAAACTACGCCTGATATAGATAGCCTGATGACTAATGCTCATGCCATATTTAAAATCGCGCCAGGTAAATGTGACTGGGGCATGGTGTCTGCGTTGGCCAAGGTTTTGTCTGCTATCATCCATCATCTCTGTTTCACCATAGTAAATGTCGGCGTCCTCTGCCGATGCAAAAACAGCGATCACGGTGTCGGCATCGTAAAATTCATCGCCGGAGTTCATAAAGATCACATAATCACCGGTAGCCATGGCCAAGCCCTTGTTCATGGCATCATAAATGCCTTTGTCTTTTTCGCTGATCAGTTTACTGATACGGTCGCGGTATTTATCGATCACATCTAACGTGCCATCCGTTGATAAACCATCTACAATAATATATTCTATATTCTTATACGTTTGTCCTAAAACGGAAAGCATAGTACGTTCAACGTCACGTACATTATTATACACAATGGTAATCACACTCAATGTAGGCTCAAACATCAGCATCCTCCTTTTGCAACAGACTTTCGTAAAGCCGGATATGCTTTTGGGCAATAACCTCTTCCGAAAATGTGTCCATGATGATTTGCCGAGCCTGTTGCTGTATTAACTTTTGTTCTGGATGTTTGATGATCCATTCCATACCATCTGTAAAGCTATCTTCCGATTTATAAGTGGCCAGATAGCCATTGTATCCATGCTGCACCATATCAGGTATCCCCCCCGTTGTAAAGGCTATTACAGGCGTTCCGCAAGCCAGGCTTTCCATTACTGTGTAGGGCAGATTATCCTCCAGCGATGGTATCAAAAAAGCGTCTGCGGCGGCATAGCATTGAGCAAGTAGTTCATCGTTATTGATCGTACCCAAAAAGCTGGTTTTGAACGGAAAATCGGGCACGCCTTCCGTTCCGCGGTTACCAAATATCACCAGCTCTATTTTATCTGCATCCGCTCCCAGACGCTGTTTTAGCAGTTCCAGGCTATTCAGCAGATATTGGGTACCCTTATGCAGATCTTTCCGCGATGGCATAAAACCACTCAGGAAAATAAATTTATCTGTGGGCAGTCCGGCCTTCTGTTTGGCTTGCTTTTTATCAGCAGGCTTAAAAATGTCGGTTTCCAGCGTATTAGGGATATGATTTATCGCCTTCCCACGCATCAGGCTGCTGTTTTTTACAGATGCCTGCATCCAGGAACTTGGTGCAGCTACGGTAAAGTCGAGCAGATCATACGCCTTGCGCTTTTGTTGCCATATTTTGTGCGAAATATCATTGTCTCCCTCATGGATCAGCAGCGGGCAATTGCCGCATTCCCTCATATAATGATCGCAGGCATAGCGTACATGGCAGCCGCCGGTGAATGCATTACTATCATGAAAGGTCCATACCACAGGTTTGTTCAGTTTGGCTATCTGGGCTATATGCTTCGGATCCAGAAAACCATGATTTATCCAGTGTAAGTGTATAATATCGGCGTTTTTCACGTCTGGCTGGCGGATAACCGACCGCCCGAACCAGGTAAAAGAAAATGGGGTGCGCGATAAGGGTTTCAGGTACCTTTTGGCCAGGATCCGCTCCAGGATAATGGTGGCTGCGGCATAGGCTTTTTGCACCGGATTACGGTTAAAAGTGCCTATCTGTGGATTTTTCCCGAACTTATAGTGCACGATGACCTTTGAATCAACATTTTGGCTGAGTAGTGCCCGGTTTAGCCGCATACAGGCCCGGCCCGCGCCGCCATTGCCATCATAGGTATTCAGATGCACTACTTTTAACATGCTCCAAAAATACATTTATTCGGGCCGAACCCAAATACCGGCTGGTGCTAAAAACTCGTTTTGTTTTTTCGGAATCTTCGGCGACCAGCTTTTTAACAATCCAGTCTTGATTAGCCTCGGGAAAAACTTTTTAAACCTTAAATTTTAACACTTTTCTGCTCAAAAACAGGGTAAAAACAGCCCAAAACTCATTCAAAAACCCTCATTTTAACACTTTTTAACAAATTTCAAAGCAGTTTTAACGTGTTTTTAAAACTTTAAAAAGTATTAATTTATTGATTATCAAATAACAACACACCAAACGATCGTTTTTTATTCTCTTTTTTCCTTTAACAAAACAGCCCGGTTATCCTTTTTAATCGGATAACCGGGCCGTGGTATATACAAATATACTGATTTTTTTGGTGGGATAAAAGCCCAGCGGGGTAAAACCAGATATGTCATTGCGAGCGTAGCAATCTCGCAGTTGTGTTTATCGAAGAGAACGCGAGGAGATTGCTTCGTCGTTCCTCCTCGCAATGACATATATAAATTGGGGGCTTTACCCTACCCTCTGCTTCACAAACCTTACCATTCGCTTAAACAGGTTGCCTTTGCGGTGGGCCAGGAAATGTTTGATGGCCTGGTAGGCTTTTTCGTTTTCCTCAATTACATCGGGGAATTTTTTGACGGGCTGCTGCGAGATGTGCACATCGTACATGTTTTCGCGGTTGGAGTGTACGCCAGTACCATCGTGCCCGATATTGTTGATAAGCGAACGCGCCGGGTTAAGCGTAAGACCATCTTTTAAAAAGATGGAGGCATACCAGCGGATGGCCCAGGAATTGTTTTTCCCGGCTTTAAATTCCTGTATCTGCCGCCAAAAGTTCATCTTGCCTTCTATCGAAAAGCGGATGATGCTGAGCGTATCAAATTGAGCTATCAGCTTGTCAATATCGGGTTCAAAATGGTTCCAGGAGCGGGCCCAGGTTGCCCAACCCCAGCTGCTGGCCGCCCGGTAAAAGAACGACTCGGGCAGGTCCTTATCCTTCAGGTTATACATGTAGGCACCGATATGCATCACCTTTTCCTGGCTGGCATAATAGGTTAGTGCCTCATTAAAATACTCCAATGTATAGGGCGACGACAGCAGATCATCCTCAAAAACAATCACCTTGCCGTACTCATACACCAATTGCGTTACCCCGCTGATGATGGACTCGGCCAAACCCAGGTTATGATCGCGCTCTATAACCCTTACCGATTTAAAGCCGGTAGTTTCGCGGGCTATCTGCCTTACCTGCTCCACCTTATCGCGATCGGCATCGGTTTTGGCAGCATCGCAAAAAATGTACAGCCTCGATTCCTCTGCCAATACATTTTTTTGTAAGTGGATTAAGGTACGGCGCGTATGATCGGGCCGGTTGTATACAAATAGCGCTATAGGGGCAAGCTGTTGCATAGTTATTTTACTGTTGGGCATTTGTTGGGTATCAAGTAGCTAGTATCAAGTATCAAGACTTTTTAAAACATAAGAGCTCCGTCTTGTGTAGCTGTCTTGATACTTGATACTAACTACTTGATACTAAAACTTGATACTATTAGAATAATTCTGGTTGATTGCTGGCTTTCTTACACAAAACGGTATAAGCGTTGGCAAATTGTTCTGTTACTTTTTTTCCGAAAATTTTTCCAAGACCTTGCTTCACGGTAAACTCCGCCGCTATCTTCAGATTTTTCACAAAGCTCTTGTTCTTTTTCTGATTTACGTAAGCGTTAAAGCGGGTTACTTCGGGTTCAATCATCGATGTCAGATCTTTTTCAATCTCAAAACCTTCGGTGCGCAGCAGGTAACGCAGCGATGTTGGCGTGTACACATTGATGTGGCCATAAGCCAAAAAGTGTTTAATACGGGCATCCACTCCGGTTTTATAATCGCGGGGCACTTCAATAACGCATTGTTTGCCTACACGTTTTAATTCGCGCAGTAACAGGCGCTCGTGCTCCACATGTTCCAGCACGTGCGACAGGATGATCAGATCAAAGCTATCATCGCCAAAAGGCAGCTTATAACCATCAAATACCTGTGCCGATGCCAGATTTTTAATACCGCGCGATTGAATATACTCCACCCCACTGCCTGATATTTCGACAGCATGGTATTCGGCCGCGAAGTTATTATCCGACAATATTTTGAGGATACTGCCATCGCCCGCGCCAACTTCGAGCACTTTGGTAAAAGTGAGTCCACGGCAAACCTCGATGATATGCTGGGCCTTGTATTTGGCGCTGAGCATACGCCAGGCCTCGTCGTGCTGTTGATAAAACTGATCGTACGCGGTTTTGTAGTTACCGCCAATAATTGATTCCTGCATGAGTTTACGAATGTAAAACTATCACTTTAATGTTTATGTTTTTTAGCAGGTAAAATTTTTAATAACATGAGGGAGACGCATGTGATGCGTCTCTACATTTTATTTCCTTGTAGAGACACATTACATGTGTCTCTTATTATAGGCGATACTCATCCCCCCTCTCCCCCTATAGCAGCATTTTCCCCTCCTCGCAATGACGCACGTAGAAGGATTTACCATTTCCCTGGCTCGGCCTTACCCATTTTGCCATTCAGCCCGTCGTTAACAGCGGTCAAAAACTTCCGGTACTCCTGCTGTTTGGAGCTCAGGATACTTATCATCCATAGATAAAACAGATATAGACTTTTGTTGATCGAAAAAATAAAAGATGAATCCACCGCATTGCGTGCGTAAAAATACATCCGGTTCCTGACTGCGTAATAGGTACGGAAGCTCCATTGATCGAGCAGGTGCGAGTGAAAAGCTTTGGGCTGATAAGTTAAGCCTTGCGACTGATCGATATCAACTACCTTGCATTCCGGGATCAGCCATATCGTTCCGCCGTTTTTGGTGATGCGATAGGTGTATTCCGAATCATCTACATACAGATAAAACTGTTCGTCGGGGAAACCGATCAGCCCGATCATAGCGCGATGCATCAACAAGCCGCCGTAAGGCACATAAGGCATAGCAGCCTTTGGCAAATACGCCGATGCGCCAGAAAACTTGTCGCGTGCTTTAGATAAACGGTTTTTAAAGATGTGGAATATGCTGAAACCCATAAAATTATTGGGCACCAGGTAATATCTGCCCGGATTCTCGCCCCGGGCTATTTTTACATGGGGCGGCCTGTCTTCGCGCAGGCAATACAACGCTTTTTGATCGTCGGCACCCTCCGTTTGTTCCCAGTTGCTTAGCAGGATATCCAGTGCGCTTGCATCGGGCAAATTATCATCATCCAGCAGCCAAACCATATCGGCATCGGTTTGCTGGTAAGCGTATTCCAAAGCTTGTTTATAACCGCTTGCTGAGCCCAGGTTTTCGGCATTGTATAAAACCTTTACACGGCTGTCGTTCAAGTGGCCGGCATATTCTTCTACATTATAAAGCGCGGCATTATTCACTACTACCACTTGTGTTACCGGGGCAAATGACAGCACACGTTTTAGTACCTGTTCCAGAAATTGCCACCTATTTGCATAGGTAAGCGTTAACACACACACTTTATATTTTATATTTGCCATTTGCATTTCAAAATTATCATTTTAACCCGTAAACACGGCCAACTAACTGAATGGGCATCATAAAAAAACAAACCATTAAAGGCACCATATATTCCTATCTGGGGGTGCTTATCGGTTTTTTATCTATCAATTACCTGATGCCCCATTCCTTAACTCCGGCGGAATTTGGTTTGATAGCCATGTTGACGTCGGCTCCTTTGGTGTTCGCGCAATTCTCTATACTGGGTTTTAACGGTACTGCCCGGTATTTTCCTTACTTCCGCAATGATGAAAAAAAGCATCACGGTTACCTATTCCTGGCCTGCATGGTGTCATTGGTGGGTACTATTTTATTTGTGCTGATAGCCTGGTTGTTTAAAGACCAGATAGTGAGCCATAATACTGATGGGGGCTCAGCCAAATCATCGGCCCTGTTTAGTGTATATTATTGGTATCTGGTGCCCCTTACTGTTTTCACCTTGTTTTTTAATGTATTCGACCTGTATGCTCGCATGCTTTATAACATGACTACAGGTCTTATACTGCGTGAGTTTACCAAAAGGGTGTTTATACTGGTACCCATTATGCTCATCTATTTAAGGCTCATCAGCTTTGAGAATTTTATGTGGCTATGGCTGGTGGCCAACCTGATACCTACCTTTTTTATCATAGCCCGGATAGTACGCGATGGCCAATTTTCGCTTAAGCCAGACATGGCGTTTTTAACCCGCAATATGGTTAACAAGCTCATAGGCATTTGCTTTTTTACCATACTAACAGGAATGGCGCCTGTTATAATTCAAAATGTAGATAATTACCTCATTTTTAAAAAACTCGGCCTCAGCGCAACTGCTATATATTCACTGGCCTTTAACTTTGGCCTCATTATCTCCTTACCTACACGTTCGCTGTACAGCATTGCTTATACCGTTGTATCTGAATCATGGAAAAGCAAGGATATTAAAAATATCCGTACCGTGTATGAAAAAAGCTGTGTAACCCAACTTATCGCCTCCTTGTTCCTGTTTATATTGATGTGGGCAAGTATCGATAATATTTTGGGTATTACCCCGCCAATATACAGTACAGGTAAATACGCTATATTTTTTGTAAGCCTGGGTTTTTTGATCGAGGCATCAACAGGTATCAATGGGGTGATTATGGCCACATCAAAATATTTCAGGTATGAGGCGCTGTTTAACCTGTTGTTGGTGGTAATTATTATTGTGGCCAATCTGCTGCTGATCCCGCGTTATGGTATTACCGGATCGGCCATAGCCTCGGCTATAACTTATTTTATTTTTAACCTGTTCAGGTATATATTTATCTGGATCACGTTTGGCATGCAGCCATTCACCATTCAATGCGTGTTGGCACTGGCAGCCGGTATACTGGCTTATTATTTATCGGTTTGGATACTACCGTTACACATCGGTAATTATTATGTGGATACTATTGTACGCACCGCTTTTATCACCGCGCTTTATTTACCGGCCGTTTACTTTTTGAAGCTGTCTGAGGATATCAACAGCATTATTGATGGTGCTATTGCGAAGTTGAAGGGTAGATAACATTTTCAGCTAAAAATTAGCGTTATAAACGCTCGGCCATGTTAAGCACTCGTTGCAAACGAGGGCCGGCATCAAACTCCCCTCTTGAGAGGGGGCGCGTTGGCTTGTGTAATGGCAGGGGTGTGTTCATTAAGCAGAATAACACACCCCTCCACCCCTCTCAAGAGGGGAATCGCACAGCCTTCCGCTTTTTTTGTATCCCCAACACCTATCGCTACAAATGAGCCAAAGCATACACGGCAGCAGGGCTTTTTCACTAAAAAAGTGGGTTTACATGGTTTACATTTTTCATGGTTAATATTATTACATATAGCTTATAATCAATTACTTATATTAATTTTTAGTAATAAATCACATAAAACATGTAAACCCACTTTTTGGCATTTTTTGTCTTCCCAACATTTGTGATTCCATGCCGGCGCAAATGAGGCAACAAAAAAGGCGGTACTATAAAAGCACCGCCCCCGTTAATTGACCAGTTAATTTATTTCTTATTGAGGCATGTTAAACCAGTTAACCCAGCCACCGGCCGAGGTCCAATAAATCTGCATCAGATTGGTATTGTTTAAAGCAAACACGTTAATGTTATTGGCATCTCTTGCAACTGCTGCCGGAGCCGAAGTAATAGAGCCATTCAGATCAGTCCAGGCCGACCAGCCAGCGCTTGCAGTCCAGTAAATTTGTTTCAGGGTGTTTGATGTGCCTTTGGCATATACATTTAGGTCATTAGCCGAACGGGTTATAGCGCTGGGTGCAGATGAAATGGTACCGCCCAGATCGGTCCAGGATGACCAGCTGCCCGAAACTGAATAAATTTGCACCAGGTTGTTGTTGGTGCCTTTAGCATAAACATTGGTGGTTGATGAGCTTCTGGATACAGCAGCAGGAGCCGAAGTAATATTGCCGCCCAGGCTTGACCACGAGCCCCATCCCGATCCGGCGTTCCAGGTAAGCACAACCAGGTTGTTATTTGCACCTTTTGCAAAAACAGAAAGGTCATTAGCTGTTTGTGATGTAGATGAAGGCGCGGAAGTGATGTTACCCCCCAGGTCGATCCATGGCGACCAGCCCTGGCCATCTACATAGTAAATCTGCATGAGGTGACCGCTTGGCCCCTGTGCAAATACATTGATGGCGTTTGATTGTCTGGAAGAAGCGCAAGGTGCAGAAATGATGTTACCGCCCAGATCTTCCCAGGCAGTCCAGCCGCCGGCGCTTGTCCAGGTTTTGTGTAACAGGGTGTTGGTGGTGCTTCTGCCAAACAGATCAAGGGTACCGCTGCTTTTTTTGCTCACAGCACCAACTTCTACAGCGGTATCAGGACCAGTTACGCTGTTTACATTTTTGGTTGAAGCTGATACTTTTTTTGAAGCTGGGTCAACGAGTTTGTCGTTACCTTTTTGGCATGAGGCGAGCGCGCCTGTTAACAGCATGCCAACTACAGCATGTGCAAGATTTTTTGTGAAGGTTGTCATAATGGTTGTATAGGTTTTTATTAATGGCAATCTACAACTATTATGTTTAATTTATATATTATATATATTAAATATATACCCGTCCGCATAAATACATAAACAACTGTATATCAAAACATAAACATCAAAAACATATCTAACAGTATACAAAATCAATTATTAAATGACATTATTTTGATAATTAACACACCTTAAAGATCAAAAAAAGCTACAAAAGCATATTATTTATCCAAATTCCATAAATACATTTATTAAAAGCATAAAAAAAGCCTCCAGGAAAATCCTGAAGGCTTTTGTATCAATTAAAGTCTGAAATCAATTATTGATTTACAAACCTTTTAGCGTTAATTCTTCTTTCGTTTTCATTCAGGAATATTTTACGCAAACGGATGCTTTGTGGTGTTACCTCAATGTATTCATCAGCCTGGATATACTCCATTGATTCTTCTAACGAGAACTTGATAGCAGGTGCAATACGCACGTTGGTATCGCTACCAGATGCACGCATGTTGGTTAATTGCTTGCCTTTGGTTAAGTTGATCACCAAATCGTTATCGCGGATGTGCTCACCCAAAACCTGTCCTTCGTAAATATCAACACCCGGATCAATAAAGAAACGGCCGCGATCCTGTAATTTATCTATAGCGAAAGCGGTAGTTTTACCAGTATCCATAGATACCAATACCCCGTTTGAACGACCAGGAATTACACCTTTCCATGGCTCGTAAGCCTTAAAGCGGTGTGCCATGATCGCTTCACCTGCAGTAGCGGTTAACACGTTATTACGTAAACCGATGATACCGCGTGATGGGATCTCGAACTCCAAGTGCTGTAAGTCGCCTTTTGGCTCCATGATCAGGAGGTCGCCTTTGCGTTGTGTTACCAGCTCAATTACTTTACCGGCAACATCGCCCGGTACGTCAACAATCAGCGACTCCACCGGCTCGCATTTAACACCGTCAATTTCTTTAACGATAACCTGTGGCTGACCTACCTGCAATTCGTAACCCTCGCGACGCATAGTCTCGATCAGTACTGACAAGTGAAGGATACCGCGGCCATACACCAGGTATGAATCTGGCGATTCGGTTTCAACAACCTTCAATGCCAGGTTTTTCTCCATCTCTTTAAACAAACGGTCGCGCAGGTGGCGTGAAGTAACAAATTTACCTTCTTTACCAAAGAAAGGTGAAGTATTGATGGTGAACATCATGTTCATGGTAGGCTCATCAATTTTGATTACTTCCAGTTGTTCAGGGTTTTCAAAATCGGCAATGGTATCGCCAATATCAAAACCTTCAATACCAACAACCGCGCAGATATCACCAGATTTTACTTCGGTAGCTTTAACCTTACCTAAGCCTTCAAAAGTGTAAAGCTCTTTGATGCGCGATTTAACAATTTTGCCATCGCGTTTTACCAAGGATACCGGCTGGTTTTCTTTGATGGTACCGCGGGCCACACGACCGATAGCGATACGACCTACGAAAGAGGAGTAATCCAAAGAGGTGATCTGCATTTGCAAAGTACCTTCAGCAATAGGCGCCGCCGGAATGTTTTCCAGGATGGCATCCATTAACGGGAAGATATCTTCTGTTGGTTTTTTATAGTCGGTACTCATCCAACCTTGTTTTGACGAACCGTAGATAACCGGGAAATCCAGTTGTTCTTCGGTAGCTTCCAGGTTGAAGAATAATTCAAATATCTGTTCGTAAACTTCTTCCGGGCGACAGTTTTCTTTATCTACCTTGTTTACAACCACAATAGGTTTTAAGCCTAAAGCCAAAGCCTTTTGGGTTACAAAGCGGGTTTGAGGCATAGCGCCTTCAAAAGCATCACAAAGTAATAATACACCATCGGCCATTTTTAATACGCGTTCCACCTCGCCACCAAAGTCGGCGTGACCCGGGGTATCAATAATGTTGATCTTAACGTCTTTATATCTAACAGAAACGTTTTTTGATACGATGGTGATACCACGTTCACGTTCCAGATCGTTATTGTCCAGTATCAGTTCACCGGTTGATTCGTTGTCCCTGAATATTGAACAGCTGTGCAATATTTTGTCAACCAATGTGGTTTTACCGTGGTCAACGTGTGCGATAATCGCGATGTTTCTTATTTTTTGCATGAAAATGCTCCCTAAAATTTGGCGCAAAGGTAAGCTTAATATATGGCATTTTAAAGGATTGTCAATTTATACACAAACTTTTATACAATTAAATTACCAAAACAGCATAAACGCCGATTCTTTTAACCTACTGATTAACTAAATTTTACATAGCAATCGTTACCGTCCAAAAGCCCAGATCAAAAACTTAGGCAGTGCTTTGGCCCAGGTGGCCGTGTCATGGGTGCCGCCAACCAGCTCCACATATTGTATATCATTGGGACGGGTATAACCTTTGTTTTCCAGCTCTTTGATCAGATCGATGGTGTCGTCAATAGCATCGATGATGCCATTCTTGTTGCGGTCGGTAGTTTCATCTCTGGTACCGGTTTGCAGCCAGAATTGAAGATCGGGTTTACCGGTAGTGTTCCTGATAACTGAATGCATGATCCGGTCGGCATCGGTATAGCCTTTAGCCAGATCTTTGCTCCGCCACCAGAATGATCCGGAAAACACGCCTACTTTATCAAACTCTTCGCTATTGTTCCATCCAATATCAAAAGCCGAAAGGCCTCCTAAGGAAAATCCGGCGAAAGTCGTGGTTTCAAAATCACTGATACCGGTTTGTTCTTTAACCTGCGGCAGCAGTTCGGTTTTTATAAATTCAGTATAAACATCAGCTTTGGAGCCACGCTTTTTAAAATCAGGTTTACCGGCTACGCCATATTCCTGTATACGATCTTCACCTGCATGTATAGCTACCACCAGCGCGGGTTTGATGCGATTGGTGTTATACAATTGCTCCAGCGTTGTCAATAACTGTAGATTTTCCAGCTCCTGCCCGTCGTTCAATAACAACAGGTTCAGTGGCTCGGTGAGTTCCTGCTCATCGGGCATAACCAGCGTGCAGGTAACCTCGCGGTTAAGTAATGCAGAATTTATAGTGATATTTTTTTCAATGATCGTCATTTCCGTTTCAGCCCAGCCCCAATACATCTTTATCTAAATTTTAAGGGTGCAAAAGTAAAAATACTTTTTGTTTTTACCCCTAACCTTTAATTTATCAGACTGTTGCCTTTTTCAATCAAACCACTTAACTTACCTTCTGAAACCAAAAATCTATTATTTTGACCGAAAAATATCACCGCTGGCATTCGCCAAATTTAAGTGCCGATCTGGAAATGCTGGTATTCGGCGATCGTGGTTATCCCGTGATCCTGTTCCCTACAACCAGGGGCCGTTATTATCAGAATAAGGATTTTGGATTGATAGAAAGCGTAAGATGGTTTATTGATCAGGGCTTGGTCAAGATCTACTGTCCCGACACTATCGACGACCGCAGCTGGTACGACAAAGGCATCTCCCCTGCCGACCGCGCCCGTAACTATACCTGGTACGATAAAATGCTGGTTGATGAACTGGTGCCCTGGGCCATGCACGAAACCGGCGTGGGTAAAGTAGTTATGGCAGGCTGCAGCTTCGGTGGTTACCATGCGGCCAACTTCGCGTTTAAACACCCCGAAAAGGTAAGCAATCTGTTTACCATGGGCGGCGCATTTGATATTAAAATGTTCACGGATGGTTTTTATGATGATGATATATTTTACAACAATCCCGTTGATTTTTTACCGGGCGACAATGCCCCGGATCTATGGAACATGAACATCATTTTAGGAACATCGGAGTACGACATCTGTAAAGAGTATAACCTGCAGCTATCGAACATCCTAAATCAAAAAAACATTAAACATTGGCTGGATATCCGCCCTTTTGCCCATCATGATTGGCCCATCTG
Organism: Mucilaginibacter inviolabilis; assembly: GCF_011089895.1. Taxonomy (NCBI): domain Bacteria; kingdom Pseudomonadati; phylum Bacteroidota; class Sphingobacteriia; order Sphingobacteriales; family Sphingobacteriaceae; genus Mucilaginibacter; species Mucilaginibacter inviolabilis. The sequence continues at coordinate 735,104 of NZ_JAANAT010000002.1, read as the reverse complement.
GCGCGAAATGTTCCCGCATTATTTATCAACGATAAGATAGAAGCAAGAAATCAAGAACCAGGAATCAAGACAAATCATTAATTACAAAAGGCAAGCATGCCAACTGCAAACCGTTAACTGCAAACTAAATCTACCCCCATGAAAAAAATAGGCATCTTATTCGGACAGGAAAATTCATTTCCACAGGCATTTGTTGATCGGATCAACCAAAAGGCCGAAAAAAATATTTCGGCAGAGTTTGTACGCATAGATAAAGTTTTACAGGCCGAACCATTGGATTACGCGGTGATCGTCGACCGGATATCGCAGGATGTGCCCTTTTACCGGGCCGCCCTCAAAAACGCGGCTATCTGCGGTACCGCGGTCATCAATAACCCCTTCTGGTGGAGCGCCGACGAAAAATTCTTTAACAACGCCCTGGCCGTAAAGCTGAGCGTGCCCGTGCCCAAAACGGTGATACTGCCCTCCAAAGAGCTGCCGGACGATACTACCGACCGGTCATTCCGCAACCTGGCCTATCCTTTGGATTGGGACGGCATTTTTAACTATGTAGGTTTCCCAGCCTATATGAAACCTTTTGACGGCGGCGGCTGGAAAGAGGTTTACCAACTGCAAAACAGGGAAGATTTTTTTAATAAGTACGATCAAACCAAACAATATGTGATGATGCTGCAGGAAGAGGTTGTATTTGAAGATTATTTCCGCTGCTACTGCATCGGTGGCAAGCATGTACGCATTATGCAATACGAGCCGCGCAACCCGCATCACCTGCGTTATGAACATGGTAAAGCCCCGGCAGCTAAAAAACTATTGGATACAGTTAAAGATTATGTGATTAAGCTGAACCAATATTTGGGTTACGATTTTAACACGGTTGAATTTGCCGTTCGCAATGGTATTCCTTACGCCATTGATTTTTGCAACCCGGCTCCTGATGCCGAAGTAACCAGCGTGGGCCAGGAAAATTTTGACTGGGTGGTGGAAACCGCAGCCGATTATGCCATTGACCGCGCCAAAAAACAAAAGACAGGTTTGGATAACCTTACCTGGGGCGAATATGTAAAAACATCGGCAGCCAAAACACCGCTGATCAGCCCCAAGCCGGTAAAAAAGGAAATTTATATTGGCCGGGTAAACCCTCCTGTTGAAACGGAGAGTAAAGTAAAGAAAGTAGCGAAAGCACCTGCCCTGGCTAAAGAAGTCGCCCAACCTGTTAAGGTTAAGGCAGCAGAAAAACCAAAGAAAGAAAAAGAAGTAAAAAAAGCAGCTAAAAAGCCTGCTGCTAAGAAATAAAATTGAAGTCATCCCCAATTTATTTCGGGATCCCACATGCTTAGCCACTGGCTTGTATGGTGTATACCTTGCCCGTGGGATGCTGAAACAAGTTCAGCATGACATGGATAGTGAAAAACAGTTGTCATTTCGAACGGAGTGAGAAATCTTATACGCCCAGCATAACCCGTGTAAAAGATTTCTCACTCCGTTCGAAATGACATTACCTATGTATTAGAAGTACGATAACCTAACCAATTATGAACGAATTTACCCTAGGTGTTGAAGAAGAATTTATGGTGATTGATCCCGTAACCAGGGAGCTAAAATCGCACGAGCAGAAAATTGTGGATAGCGCCCAAAAGATCCATGAGGATCAGGTGAAGGCCGAAATGCACCAGGCCGTGGTGGAAGTTGGCACGCATATTTGCCATAACACCCAGGAGGCCCGCGAGGAGGTAAGTAAACTCCGTACTACGGTAGCCCAACTGGCCGGCGACATTGGTTTACGCATAGGTGCCGCGGGCACGCACCCTTTCTCGCATTGGCAGCACCAGCTGATCACCGATCATCCAAGGTATTTTGAAATTGTGGACGAAATGCAGGAAGCCGCCCGCTCCAACCTTATTTTTGGGTTGCATGTACACGTGGGCATCCAGTCGCGCGATATGGCTATTCACATCGCCAATCAGGTACGTTACTTTCTGCCTCACGTTTTCGCTTTATCAACCAACTCCCCTTTTTGGGAAGGGCGCAATACGGGGTTCAGATCCTTTCGCACTAAGGTGTTTGACAAGTTTCCGCGCACAGGCATCCCTGATACTTTCAGCAGCATTGAGGAGTATGATAGTTACATCAAACTACTGGTAAAAACCAATTGTATTGATAATGCCAAAAAGATCTGGTGGGATATCCGTGTGCACCCCTTCTTCGAAACCATTGAATTCCGGATTTGTGATTGCCCTATGCTGGTTGATGAAACCATCGCCTTTACCGCCCTTTTTCAGGCTCTGTGCGCTAAACTGTATAAACTGAGGCAGCAGAATATGAAGTTCATCACCTACTCACGCGCGCTCATCAACGAAAATAAATGGCGTGCGGCCCGTTACGGCATCGACGGTAAAATGATCGATTTTGGTAAAGAGATGGAAGTAAACACCCGTTCGCTGGTACTGGAATTATTGGATTTTGTGGATGATGTGGTGGATGAACTGGGCTCGCGCGACGATCTGCAATACGTACACAAAATACTGGAACATGGCACCGGCGCCGACAGGCAGTTAGCCGTTTACCAACAAAACAGTAGCTTTGTAGACGTAGTGGATTACATTACCTCACAAACTTTAAAGGGGTTATGACCCCACGGCCATAACAGAGCGTAATAGACTATAAAAAGGCATAACGAAAGAATAACACAAAGAGGGCTGTCACCCTGAGCCCCGTCGAAGGGTAGAGCGCAGAGGCCTGCCCACCATACTTCGACGGAGCTCAGTATGACATCCTTTTGGGAATAGCTGCCAATGGCTACTACATAAAGGAGAGGATTTAACAAACTATAAAAGAACAAAATGACAACAAAACCGGAAATCAGGGTAGCAATACTCGACTTATATGATGGGATAGCTAATGAGGGAATGCGTGGTTTCCAGGAAATTTTGAACCGATATAAAGCACAGCACGAGCTGAATTTAAATTACCAGATATTTGACGTGCGTAGGCGCTGTGAAATGCCGGGTGCTAATTTCGACATTTATATCTCCAGCGGTGGTCCCGGCGATCCGCTGATATCCGAAGGTACCGAGTGGGAGAAAAAATATTTCAGACTGATAGAAAAACTGGAAGACCATAATCTATCCAACACTACTGATAAAAAACATACGCTGTTTGTGTGCCACTCCTTCCAATTGATGTGCCGCCATTATAAGCTGGGCGATATCAACATGCGCCGTTCGCCATCATTTGGGGTACTGCCGGTTAATCAAACCCCGACTGGCGCCCATGAACCTGTTTTTGAGGGTTTAGGTGATCCTTTCTATGCCGTCGACTCCCGCAGCTGGCAGGTGATAAACCCGGATGAAAAGCGTTTTCAGGAACTGGGCATGCAACTGGTAGCTATTGAAAAAGAGCGCCCTCACATTGATCTGCCCCGCGCCATGATGGCCATCCGCTATAACGATTATTTTTTTGCCACCCAGTTTCATCCCGAGGCTGATGCAGGGGGAATGAAAGCTATGCTGCTACGAGATGAGAAAAAGGACGAAGTGATCAACGAGCACGGCGAAGTAAAATACCGCGAAATGCTTGATAGATTAGATGATCCGGACAAAATAACCCATACCCAACGCACGCTGATCCCCAATTTTCTTGATCAGGCGGTAATGAGTTTGCAGGGGGTGGTGGAGTAAATAATTTTCAAAACAATCATTCCATTTTGTCATTTCGAACGAGGTACGAGGAGAAATCTTGTACAATTGACATATCTTATGTATAAGATCTCTCCTCGTACCTCGTTCGAGATCACAGTTTAGCTTTTGCTGTGCTGGGGGACATATAATGTCCTAAAAGGCCTGTCACTCTGAGCCCGTCGAAGAGCGTGTGCAGAGGCCCTATCACCATGCTTCGACGAGCTCAGCATAATATCTTCTCTTAGACTCTGCCTCTCATCTGGAACCCACCATCTCTATCATATCAATGTCATAAATATTTTTAAACATCAGATGTTTTAATAAAAACATCATACCTTTACATATCAAATCATCAGCGATATGGATAAGAAAGAAACCCTCGGTAGCCGCGTCATCAGCCAAATCAGGAATGATATAGCGCAGGGCAAGTTCAAACTCAATGAAAAAATACCCGCCGAGCCCGAATTAATGCAGCTATACAGTGTAGGCCGTTCCACCATCCGGGAAGCCATTAAAACCCTGGCAACCGCCGGCATACTCAAAGTGCAGCAAGGTTCCGGAACATTTGTCAACTCCTTTGTAGGCGAGCAAACTATTGAGCAGCGTTTAAAAAACGCAGACTTTGACCAGATCAACGCCGTACGGGCATTACTGGAAGGAGAAATAGTAAGACTGGCGGCACAAAACCGATCCGAAGCAGATATAAATCAAATTGAGCTATCCCTCGAAAAAAGAAAACAAGCTATACAATCCGAACAGCGACAAGCCTGTGTTGATGCCGACATTGCTTTTCACATGGCCATAGCTCATGCCTCATTAAACAATGTACTGGCCGATCTTTATGAAAGTTTCACCCTCATTATCCGCGATTTCTTTTCCAAACGCGAGGCACAAGGCGTTAGTCATTTTGCCATGAGCCACCACCTGCATGAGCAGCTGTTTAAGGCTATCAAAGTCCAAAAAGTTAAACAAGCCGAGCAACTGATACAGCAAATTTTAAATAACAACTATTAATATCCTTATATCATGACCATTATAACATTCACCCTCATTTTGTTGGCAGGAGCCTACCTGGCCGGCCTGGTTGGCTCGCTCACCGGCTTAGGCGGTGGCGTAGTAGTAATTCCATTACTTACCCTTGTATTTCATGTAGATATACGCTACGCCATTGGCGCAGCTTTACTGGCTTCTATTGCCAATTCTTCGGGTGCTGCGAGCGCTTATATCAAAGAAGGTATCACCAATATCCGTTTAGGGATGTTCCTGGAAATAGCCACGACAGTTGGGGCCGTTGGCGGTGCCATCATCGCGGTGTATACACCAACCAATACCATCGCCATTCTTTTTGGCGCTATCCTTTTATTCTCGGCCGCCATGACCCTCCGCAAAAAGAACATGGAAGCTTTAACCGAAGGCAGTAAGCTATCCTACAAATTAAAACTCAACAGCAGCTATCCCACTAAAGATGGCGAAGTAGAATACAAATTAAAAAATGTAGGCGCAGGCTTCTCTATTATGACCCTGGCTGGTGTTCTGTCGGGTCTTTTAGGTATCGGCTCGGGGGCATTAAAAGTTCTGGCTATGGATTCGGCTATGCACATACCCTTTAAGGTAAGCACCACTACCAGCAATTTTATGATCGGCGTTACTGCAGCCGCCAGTGCTGTAGTGTATTTACAAAGGGGTTATATGGATCCGGGTATTGCTTTCCCGGTGATGCTGGGGGTACTGGGTGGGGCGTTCACAGGTTCTAAACTACTTACCCGTATGGATCCAAAAGTGTTAAAATATATCTTCTGCGTGGCCATCACCTTTGTTGCCGCCGAGATGATATTTAACGGTTATAACCACAAATTCTAAACAAACAAGATCATGAAAAAGATACTTTCAAAAGCCTTTACGGCTGATCAGGATATAGAAAAACTGATTGGTTATTTATTGAGATACGGGGTTATCACCGCAAGCCTTATTGTTTTTATCGGGGGTATTATCTATCTGCATCAATATCAACACAGCAGTATACCCGCGTATCATACGTTTGTGGGAGAACAGGCAGGCTTTACCACTATTAGTCAGATCATGAGCGGTGTTTGCTCATTTAACGCCAAAGGGATTATACAATTGGGTGTACTGGTATTAATTGCCACGCCTATTTTACGCATCTTTTTTTCGTTGATAGGTTTCATATTGGAAAAAGACAGGCTCTATATCCTCATCACTTTTGTAGTTTTAAGTGTGATGATGTTCAGCATTTTCGGGGGCTTAAAAGTTTAAGTCTTGCCGATAGTAAGCAAAAAGGGCTGCTTCAGAAATTTGAAGCAGCCCTTTTTTATGATTTTATTCCCGGCGGGGATTACTTGTTATCTGTATTAAATAGTTTTGATTTATCCACTTTTTGAACCATCATACCATCTGCCAATGTTTTTGATATGGCAGAATATGGGGCGGATACCACTTCTTCGCCGCCTTTTAAACCAGATAGGATCTGGATATAGGTATCATTCTGAATACCGGTAGTTACCTGCACTTGTTTTAATTTACCTGGGGCTGAGTAAACAAACACATACTCTTTAGCCGGAGCACTGATCTGCGACTTTTTATCATCCTTTGAAGCCGCTGCTGCACCAGTATCTTTCTTTTCATCGCGGGTAGTTACCGATTGAATAGGAACCGACAATGATTTTACATGATTGGTGTTGATATCAACCGTAGCGGTTAAACCCGGACGGAAGGGCGATGGGTTATCAACGGTCTTTTTCAACAATGCAGTATAAGAATCTGCATCAATACGAACTTTAACCGTAAAGTTGGTTACCTGATCGGCAGTGGTACCTAATACATTCGCCGAGCTTCCGATTTCGATTACCGAACCTGTAAACTTTTTACCAGAGAACGCATCAATTTCAATATTGGCAGGATCATTTATGGTTATGCGGTTAATATCATTTTCGTTCACATCAACATTCACATCCATTTTACTCAAATCAGATATGGTCATGATCTCGGTACCGGCAAACTGCTGGGTACCCAAAACACGCTCGCCTTTTTGAATTACTAGTTTTGAGATCACCCCATCAACCGGCGAATAAAGACTGGTTTTAGCCAGGTTATCCTGCGCTTCCTTAACAGAAGCTGATTGCTGTAAAAGACCATACTGTGCACCAACCAGGTTTTGTCTGGCGGCTTCTAAACTGGCCTTAGCCCCTTCGTAACTAGCTTTGGCATTGTCAAATTCAGATACAGTAAGCACTTTATTTTGAAAAAGTGTTTTGGTACGGTTAAAAGTAGCTTCCTGGTTGGCAAAAGTAGCCTCTGCCTGTTTAAGCAGTTGTGCCATATTGCCTATAGTTGCTTTTTGAGTACTGTAGCTTGCAACGGCCCTGTCATATCCAGACTTTAAGATGTCCGGACGCACACGGCAAACCAGCTGGCCTTTTTTAACCACGTCACCTTCTTTAACAGGTAGTTCAACAATCTCTCCTGATACCTCTGAGGTTATCTTTACTTCTACGTGTGGTTTTATTTTCCCGCTGGCAGATACCGTTTCATTAATTTCACGCACGTCGGCTTTTTCGGTGGCTATCTGGGTTAAAGACGGCTTACCAATAATGCCGGTAGCCTTTGCTAAAATAAGCAATACAATTATTGCCCCCAGAGCTATCAAAATATATTTAGTAGTTTTTCCCATGACTATGCGTTTCGATATTTTATTATATGTTTAAAAAATTAAGCTTGCGGTGTTACAGCGTTATTGGATTGCCCAGGTAATAATCAATTACCTTGCTTCTGAAAATGAGCTGGTACTGTGCCTCAATCATATCAAATTGTGATTTGTTGAGATTGGTTAAAGAAGTGTTGTAATCTAACGAGTTTACTAAACCAACTGTGAACCGTTGCTGCGTAATATTAAAGGCATCTTTATTAGCCTTATAAGTTTGTGTGGTCGACAGATATTTCTTCTCGGCAGCGCGCAGATCCCAAACCGCCTGATAAATAACTTTGCTTAGCGTGTTGCGGGCCAGTTGAGCCGTTACCTCGGCGTTTTGAGCCTGGATTTTTGCTTTGCGTACAGAAGTACGTGCCGAGAACCGGTTAAAAATAGGGATCTGTAAGCTCACCGCTACGGCCTGGTTAAAGTTGTTACCTATCTGGGTAAAAAATGGATTGCTTTTATATGTTTGTATAAAGCCAGGCTGTACAACAACTTGATTTGTAGCTTGTACAACACCTATAGGTGTCAATGTTCCGGTGGCTATTACCTGATCAATGGTATTTTTTGCATTTGAATAGTTAGAACCGGCCTGACCAACCAAAGTAATGGTTGGATAATAATTACCTTTGGCAACTTTTATGGCCTGTTCATATGATTTCTGCTGAACCTCGGCAAGCAGTACATCCGGGTTCACGTTCAACGCAGTTTTTAATATATCCTGCGGATCATATATTACTTTAATATCGCTCAATTTACCTATATCCGGTTTTTGCACCTCTATTTCGGTAGCCGGGTTCATCTCCATATATTGCTTTAAGGTAAGCATGGATGATTCCAGTTGATTTTGAGCATTGGTATAGTCAAGTTCCGAGGTTGAAAGCTGGGCTTTTGCCTGTGAAAGATCGGCCAGTGTTTGGTTGCCTACATTATAGTTTTGCTGTGCCCTATCCAGCGTTAGTTTGGATATTTCAATTTGCTGTTTCGACGCTTTTACCAGATCCTGGTTGGTTAACACTTGTAAAAAAGTAGTAACCACATTTAATATCAGGTCGTTTTTAACTTTGGACGTGGCTGTTTTATTGGCATCAAGCAATATCTTGTTTTGAATGATCTGATTTCGCAATTGCCCGCCCTGAAATAACGTGATCTGGGCGGTAGCCTGACCATATACCTGTAAAATACGCTGATTAATGAACTGATAGGTTGATTGATCGATATTACGGCCAAAGTTAAACCCACCTTGTGGCGCTGCCGTAAGGCTTGGCAGTTGGTTATTTTTTGACTGTTTCAGATCTTCATCAGACAAGGCCTCGATAAACTGCGATTGTTTAATGGTTAAATTTCGCTCAAGGGTAAGATCAATCGCTTTTTGTAAAGTAATTACTTCCTGCGCTTTAGCTTGAAAACCAAGTGCCGAAAATACAATAGCACCTATAAGAGTTGTTTTAATGGGTAGTGACAATGTTGGTTTCATAAGTTTTTATATGCAATTGTAAGCAACTGATGCTTACCTTGCATGTTCATTTTTGTTTATTTTTTTAAATAAAACATATAAGGCCCGTTTTGTAATATGTATCTGATTAAAACACCCTGGCTGCTAAAAAAGCTGTACCCCCAACTTATCTGGAATAAAAGCAAAGCTAATCGTTGCATTTATCTCACTTTTGACGATGGGCCTATACCAATTGTTACAACACACATATTAAATATTTTAAAACAATATAATGCCAAAGCCACCTTTTTCTGTATTGGGGATAATGTAGCAAAACACCCAGATATTTTCAAACAGGTGACCGACGACGGTCATGCCATCGGCAATCATACGTATAATCACCTTAAAGGTTGGAAAACAGATAACAAAATTTACCTGGATAATTTTTTACTGGCTGATAAAGTATTAGATACTCCCCTTTTTCGTCCGCCATATGGCAGGATCAAAAGGCAACAGATCCTTGATCTGCAAGCTGCCCGACCGGATATTAAAATTATGATGTGGGATGTATTAAGCGGTGATTTCGACATCAACCTAAAACCCGAAGCCTGCCTCGATAAGGTACTGAAACACACCCAGGCAGGATCGGTCATTGTATTTCACGACAGCCTGAAAGCTTATGATCGCGTTAAATACGCGTTACCGAGGGCATTGGAAGTTTGGAGTAAGGCGGGTTTTGAGTTTTGCCCCCTAACCCCCTAAAGCGGGAACGCAGTGGGCGGTTCGCATGAGGTGGAAAACCGAATCAATTTATACCGTGCAGCTCTTTATACCATGCAACCGCCTTTTGCTGAACATCTTTCACAAAATCATTCTTAGCATCATTATAGGCTATCATATTTTCATAGTCACTTTTTGATAGCTCTTTTTTAAGGCGGCAATAAGCATCACGTTCGTTGGGATGAGTGGCCAGATAATCACGGAAGGCAATATGCCTGATCCAATCTTCCGTATCCTTTACAAAAATATGGATATGAGTTAAAGATCTTAAGCCTTGCTTAACAGACGGCAAGTCATTTACATCAATGAGCGATGGAATGGCACCTCCTGTTTCACTTTTATATCTGCAAAAATATCGTCTTTCCGGCCAGTCGGGTTCATACATTCTAACATAAGTGTAATCCTCCTGCATGGGTTTGATGGTTTTATCCAGATCGTCTGCATTTTTTAATCCTACCTGTATATCAATGATGGGTTTGGCACAAAGCCCGGGTACAGATGTGCTGCCTATATGAACTATTGCCGGATCTAAAAACGCCAGTATCCTGCTGATGTTTTCCTGTTCCCGGGCAAACATTCCCGGCCAGTTTTCCTGGTAATCAGTTATCTTTATTTTCATCTCAAGCCTGTTCGGTTAATTCCATGGATAATATTGGATAGGGTTTCCCTGTACCGTCAACCTCAGACCGACCTATTACCACAAAACCCATATGCTGATAAAAACCCACAGCCTGTTGATTCTGTTCATTGACATCAACTTTTCTGATGCCTTTTTCTACAGCAAATTGGAGCAACGCTTTTCCAATGCCCAAACCTCTTGAGTCCGGATGAATAAAGAGCATCTGCACCATGCCATCGCTTAAACCCAAAAAGCCGGTAATCATGCCATCTGCTTTAGTGCAGTGCAGATCAACTGCATCCAGGTATTGATCCAATATCAGCGGCTTATAAAACTGAATATCAGCCTCTGTTAAAAAATGGTGTGTTGCCCTTACCGATGCTTCCCAAATTTCCATAATTCTGGGATAGTCGGTTTTATTAACCGGATAGATGTTTTCGTTTTTCATGATGAACCAACAAATATATAGCATCCCAACGTACCTTCCTAGCAACACATCCACGTCCCTGCAAACTGCTCTCCGCTAACTGCAAACTCCCCCACCTGTCACCCTATTTAGAATATCTCCAAATAACATTTACACAATTGACTGACAGCTTTTAGTAGTAATTTTTGTAAATTCGCCGCACTGAGCCCAGGTACTGGGTTTGGTATCAATTCGTTTACTTTTCACCTAAAAATCAAATACAAATGGCTTTTGATTTAGATATGATCAAAAAAGTTTACGATCGCTACAGCACCCGTGTGGATGCTGCCCGTAAAGCGACCGGTAAACATCTAACCTTAACCGAGAAAATTTTATATGCCCACCTTTCTGAGGGCGATGCTCAAAAAGCATTTGGCCGCGGAGTGGATTATGTTGATTTTGCACCAGACCGTGTAGCTATGCAGGATGCTACTGCTCAAATGGCCCTTTTGCAGTTTATGCAGGCTGGCCGTCCGCAGGTTGCTGTTCCTTCTACCGTACATTGCGATCACCTGATACAAGCAAAAGTTGGTGCAGTTGCCGATTTAAATACTGCTGTTGATGTAAACCGTGAGGTTTATGATTTCCTGGCCTCTGTTTCTGATAAGTATGGTATTGGTTTCTGGAAAGCAGGCGCTGGTATCATTCACCAGGTTGTTTTAGAGAACTACGCTTTTCCGGGTGGTATGATGATCGGTACCGACTCACACACGCCTAACGCGGGTGGTTTGGGTATGATTGCTATTGGTGTTGGTGGTGCTGATGCTTGCGATGTAATGGCAGGCTTACCATGGGAGCTTAAATTCCCTAAACTGATTGGTGTTAAATTAACCGGAAAACTTTCTGGCTGGACATCAGCAAAAGACGTAATATTAAAAGTGGCTGGTATCCTTACCGTAAAAGGTGGTACCGGTGCTATTGTTGAATATTTTGGCGAAGGTGCACGTTCACTATCAGCCACAGGTAAAGGTACCATCTGTAACATGGGTGCCGAAATTGGCGCTACTACTTCTATCTTCGGATATGACGAAAAAGCGGCTGCTTACCTAACCGGTACTAAACGCGGTGATATTGCCGAGCTTGCCAACGCAATTGCCCAGCACTTAACCGGCGACGAGGAAGTTTACGCTAACCCTGAGCAATATTTTGACCAGGTGATCGAAATCAACCTGTCTGAGCTGGAGCCACATGTAAACGGTCCGTTCACTCCGGATCTGGCATGGCCTATCTCTAAATTCGCAACAGCTGTTAAAGAAAACAACTGGCCTACCAAATTAGAGGTTGGTTTGATTGGTTCTTGCACCAACTCATCATACGAAGATATCACCCGTTCCGCTTCTATCGCGAAACAGGCTATCGATAAAAAATTAAAAACCAAAGCTGAGTTTACCATTACCCCGGGATCTGAGCTGGTACGCTACACGGTTGAACGTGATGGCTATCTGAATACTTTTGATCAAATGGGCGGCGTGGTATTGGCTAACGCTTGTGGTCCGTGTATTGGTCAGTGGGCCCGTCATACCGACGATCCTACACGCAAAAACTCTATCATCACTTCGTTTAACCGTAACTTCGCTAAACGTCAGGATGGTAACCCTAACACCCACGCTTTCGTGGCATCACCAGAGATCGTGACTGCTTTTGCTATCGCAGGTGATTTGACCTTTAATCCATTAACCGACACCCTGACCAACGAAAACGGTGAGCAGGTGAAATTTGATGAGCCACAAGGTATTGAAATGCCGGTAAAAGGTTACGCTGTAGAAGATGCAGGTTACCAGGCACCAGCCGAGGATGGCAGCACAGTTCAGGTTATTGTTGATCCAAAATCATCACGCCTGCAATTGCTGGAGCCATTTAAAGCATGGGAAGGTACCGATTTGAAAGGCTTAAAACTGTTGATCAAAGCTAAAGGTAAATGTACTACCGACCATATCTCTATGGCTGGTCCATGGTTAAAATTCCGTGGTCACCTGGATAACATATCCAACAATATGCTGATCGGTGCTATCAACTATTTTAACAACACTGCCGATAGCGTTAAAAACGAACTGACCGGCGAATATGGTCCGGTACCGGCTACCCAGCGCGATTACAAAGCAAACGGCATCGGCACCGTAGTAGTAGGCGACGAAAACTATGGCGAAGGCTCATCACGTGAGCATGCGGCTATGGAGCCACGTCACCTGGGTGTGCGTGCCATACTGGTAAAATCATTTGCCCGTATCCACGAAACCAATCTTAAGAAACAAGGTATGTTGGGTATCACTTTTGCCGACACCAACGATTACGATAAAATCCAGGAAGATGATGTGATCGATATTGACGGCTTAACAACCTTTGCTCCGGGCAAACAGTTAACCGTTGTATTACACCACAAAGATGGTTCTGTTGATTCGTTCCCGGTAAATCATACCTATAACGACCAGCAAATTGAATGGTTCAAAGCAGGTGGTGCGTTAAACATCATCCGCAAACAAATGGCATCTTAATAAGCTCAAAGCCGAAAGGCTAAAGCTGAAAGCTAATATAAAAGCCTCCCTTTTTGGGAGGCTTTTTTGTTGATTGTCTGTTGAGCAATATCTACTCCAAACCCCAGTACAACTATTATAGTGACCTTTAAAATTATTTGCTTACAGCATTCAGAAGACCTAACTTGGTTCTCAAATTTTACATTGTTCATGAAAAAAATAATAACTACATTTTGTATTTGTTTGATAACAACGCTAGCCTTTGCGCAGAGCCACAAAACGGCTCCGGTACTCACTACAGCCTTTACCGATTCTTTAGCACATCAAATAAAACGCATTGCGCCGCCTGATCTTAGTATATCCAAATTAGTTTACACCAGTACTATATCTGTCGATGGAGTACTAATCAAACCATTGATCATGCGTCAAATTGGTGGAGGTACCATTGCTGAAAATGATTTCGTAGTCGCGTTAAGATCTTTGATCATAGCAGCGCCAGCCTGGAGCCCGGCGCTCGATGCTGATACGGGTAAACCAGTAGAAGATAAAGTATCATTTACTATAGAAATCGATAAAAAAGAAATTAAGATTAAGCAAAACAAATAAGCCGCATTTTTGAAAAGAGCCTGTCATCCAGAGCTTGTCGAAGGATCGCGCGCAGAGGCCTACCCACCATGCTTCGACGGTGCTCAGCATGACAGCCCTCTATATCAACGCAAACATATTTCTAATGATCTCATAAGCATACTTACTGGAAACATTTTTGATAAAATCAGGAAAATCAATAGAGGAATTTTCATTGGATTCATCGGAGATAATCCTTAAAACCACAAAGGAAATCTCGTATTCATAGCAAACCTGGGCTACGGCGGCGCCTTCCATCTCCACACAGAGTATGTCTGGGATAGCAGCGTGTAATTGATCCTTATCGGCCTGATCGGCAAAGAATTTATCACCGCTGGCTATAGTACCGGTAAACACCCGGGTTTTGTGTAATAAAAAGCGTTCAACTTCATGCTCTTCGATAAACGAGTGGATATGATCGCCAACGATGGCATCTATAGCCTTTTTCGCTATGTTGATATAATTAGGATCCCCGTCAAAGTAGGTTACACTCAACAATGGAATTTCGTGCCTCGGCATCAGCGGGCGGGCATCCATATCATGCTGAATCAACCGATCGGCGATAACCACATCCCCTATTTTCAGTTCGGTGTGGATAGCTCCGGCAACACCAATAAATATCAGATCGGTAATGTTAAACCTGGTGATCAGACTGGTAACCGTTGTGGCCGCGGCCACCTTACCCCATCTGGAAAAAACCAGCACGGTCTTGACGCTGTTGATAGTGCCGGTATAATATGTTCTTCTGCCGAAGGAAATCTCTTCAATATCCGTCATCAGATGAAGGATGCTGTTAATTTCCTCGTGCATGGCACCCATGATGCCTATTATTTTTTCGCTCATATAGGTAGATATTAATAGTTAAAACAGGGATTATTTATCGACAAAGCCGGTTAAATAACTCGCTAAAACGAGGGTACGCAACGATCATATCTTCTTTAACCGCCATTTCAAATTCGCTGAAATCAAAGCCGGGAGCCACCGCGCAGCTTACCAGGCTAAAGTCTTGTTTTGACGGAATTTCGGATGCGAACCAGGATCCACCCGGTATAACAACGGAGAGATCACCTGTATCCAATGAAGAAAGCTCATATCGGTGATAATTGTCCAAAACATCGATTACGTGAATATAGAGTGGCGAGCCTGCGTGAAAATACCAAAGCTCATCGGATACCAGGCGGTGGAAACCCGAAAAATCTTCTCCTTCCAGCAAATAATAGATGGATGTACAGGCTTGTTTGATAGCTGCTTCACCAGCCCGGTTTACCTCTTGTTCTGACCGGAATACTTCTTTATAATATCCACCTTCGGGATGGGGTTGCAACGTTAATCGCTGAACCCAATAAGCTGCATTTTGTGTATTCATATAGATAGAAGATCAAATAAATAATACTATAAAGTTCCCCCTTCAGAGGATTAGGGGGCTTTCACCACCCTTTTCAACACTAATAAATTTTGCCCATTGAGGCTATATCCACTGATATTATTCTGATACAAATTCACCAGTTTATCATAATACAATACTACCACAGGCGATTGTTCCATCACCAAGCCATCCATTTGCTGATATAGTGCATAGCGGGCCGTATCGTTTTTTTCATGATAGGTTTGCTCAAACAGCGCGTCGAATTTTTTATTGTTAAAACCGGTATAATTAGGCCCGAAAGGGATCTTATTTTTGGAATAAAATACCGACAAATAATTTTCTCCATCGGGATAATCGGCTATCCATTGACCGTAAAAAAAATTGATCCCGTTTTTTGATACCAGCTCACGCAAGCTGGCACCCTGGGTAATTTCTACATTGGTTTTAATACCTATTCTATCTAATTGTCCCTGTACATATTCTATCAAACTGCGATAGCCTACCGTGGTGGCCAATGAAATTTCGGGTAAGTTTTTACCATCAGGAAAACCGGCTTCGGCCAATAGTTGCCGCGCCTTTTCAGGATCATAGGTATATCCTTTTACATTTTTGCTAAAACCGGGCATACCCTCCGGAATGAATCCTTCGTAACCTGGCGTGCCCATGCTATTGCGCAGGTATTTCATCATCTTCTGCCTGTCGATGGCATAATTAATGGCCTGCCTTACTTTCAATATTTTAAGCGGCGATTTTTTAACAATAGCCAGATTAGTATCTACCAGTATACCCAGGTACATGGTATTGAGATATGGGGCTGTATTTAAAACAAATTTGCCTTTATACTTTTGTGTCACTTTGCCCGATTTGGTCAGGATATCATCACGGTAACTCCCATCGATATCATTTAAAAAATCGAGTTTCTTCTTGATGAACTCCAGGAATGAGGTTTGCTTATCGGCAATAAAGCTGGCTTTAACGGCGTCGAGGTAAGGCAGGCGATTACCTTGACTATCTTTCTCCCAGTATTTTTCATTTTTAAGCAGCACCAACACTTCCCCTTCCTTCCAGTACTTAAACTTGAATGGGCCGGTACCTATAGGATGACTCCGGAAATCTTTGCCGTAAAACTCCACCACTTCTTTCGGCACCACCGAACAATATTGCGCGGTGAGCATACTCAAGAAAGGCGCGAACGGCTGTTTAAGGCGGATGTTAAAAGTACTATCATTTGGAGCGGTAAATGAATTTTTACCTTCTACCTTATCACTAAATATCCAGGAACCCGATGAGGCTACTTTAGGATCTATCAATCGCCCAAAGCTATACACAAAATCGGATGCTACGGCCTTG
The DNA here is from genome assembly GCF_011089895.1 of Mucilaginibacter inviolabilis. Lineage (NCBI taxonomy): Bacteria > Pseudomonadati > Bacteroidota > Sphingobacteriia > Sphingobacteriales > Sphingobacteriaceae > Mucilaginibacter > Mucilaginibacter inviolabilis. The sequence continues at coordinate 718,607 of NZ_JAANAT010000002.1, read as the reverse complement.
CGACCAACACCACCTGCAAAATGCGGATCATCATGAAAATACACGTCATTGCGCAAGTGAAAGGTATATAAAAGACCATCTGCAGATATGTCCCAGCTTCGGGCTATACATGGAATTACTTTAAGGCTGTCATTGATCTGCACCAGGCCATTAAAAACCTGATTATCCATCCAAATGGTATAATGATTACGGCAAAAGGCGGGATCAAGTGAGGTAAGGCCTTCCTCCAGGTTAATGTTAAAAACGGTTTTACCAGAATCAGGGGCCATACTCTGGCAGGCGCTAAGCTGAATTAACAGTACAGAAAATAGTATTAAGCCCCATTTATTCATATAGAGCCAATATATTAATTATTGAATTAGCGATTTAGTGAATTGGCGATTTATTACTTGTAGATGAAAATAATTACTCCGTCTTATTAATTAGACTCTTTGCCAAGTTTGTCATCCTGCGCGCAGTGAAGGATCTATTCATCAACCTGTATATCGTATAATAGATCCTTCACTACGTTCAGCATGACAAGAGCGTTTTAGTACAAACAAAAAGCCTCCTCAAATGAGAAGGCTTTTTTTAATATCGGTGAAACCACACCCTAATCGGTGAACTCCAAAATCGTTCTTATTCTTCAACCAAGCTTTCGCCGGTAACAGTTTCTTTAATTTTGGTTTCCAATTCTTCCTGTAGTTCAGGATTATCCAGAATCAATTGCTTAACTGCATCGCGACCCTGACCTAAACGGGTTTCGCCATAGCTAAACCATGAACCAGCTTTTTTAATGATGTTGTATTCAACCCCCAGGTCGATGATCTCGCCGGCTTTTGAAATACCTTCACCGAACATGATATCAAACTCTGCTACGCGGAACGGAGGAGCAACTTTATTTTTAACGATCTTCACTTTAACACGGTTACCAGAAACCTCATCGGTATCTTTAATTTGTGATATACGGCGTACATCCAAACGTACCGAAGCATAAAATTTCAGGGCATTACCACCGGTAGTGGTTTCCGGGTTACCAAACATTACACCAATCTTATCGCGCAATTGGTTGATAAATATACAGCAGCATCCGGTTTTGCTGATAGTACCTGTTAATTTACGCAAAGCCTGCGACATTAAACGTGCGTGTAAGCCCATTTTGGAGTCGCCCATTTCGCCTTCGATCTCCGCTTTGGGGACCAACGCTGCAACAGAGTCGACCACCAGAATATCTATAGCACCCGAGCGAATCAGGTTATCAGCAATTTCTAATGCCTGCTCACCATTATCTGGCTGGGATATTAGCAGATTCTCTACGTCAACACCTAATTTCTTAGCGTAAAAACGATCGAAAGCATGCTCAGCATCAATAAACGCGGCAATACCACCTTTTTTCTGCGACTCAGCAATAGCATGTATAGCCAGTGTGGTTTTACCTGATGATTCTGGTCCATATATTTCAATAACCCTTCCTTTAGGTAAGCCGCCAACACCTAACGCGATATCCAGGCCTAAAGAGCCGGTTGATATAACTTCTGTAGGTTCAATAACGGAATCACCTAATTTCATGATGGTGCCTTTTCCGTATGATTTTTCCAGCTTATCTAAAGTAAGCTGTAATGCCTTCAATTTATCTGTATTGCTCATCTTAAAAATTTCTAAAACAAATATATAAATGTTTTATTTAAAAATACTAATTTTTTTAGTAATTATTTATTCGCTTAAATATTTGTCATGCTGAACGGAGTGAAGTATCTATTATACGATATACAGGTTGATTAACGGATCCTTCGTTCCTCAGGATAACAAGTCTTAATAATAACAGATAAACTTACCTAACCGGTCAATAGCAATCAAATATCTTTATCCACACTGCGCTTCTTCAATTCCTTCGCAATGGTATTCAACGCTTTTTTCTTTTTGGCTTCTTTGGCTTTTTTGACCTTAGCAGCTTCAGCTTTTAGTAAGGCGGTTTCGGTATTGTTATGTTCATAATATTTACAGAACCAGGTTAGCGGGCATATCTCGCACTTAGGACTTCGTGCCAAACAAATATACCGGCCATGTAATATGAGCCAGTGATGGGCAACACCTATATATTCTTTCGGGATGTGCTTGATCAGCTGTTTTTCAACAGCCAGCGGTGTGGTTGCATTATGGGTAAGGCCGATCCTGTTGGATACCCTGAACACATGCGTATCTACAGCCATAGCCGGCTCTTCGAAAATTACAGATGCAATAACATTGGCGGTTTTACGACCAACACCCGGCATTTTTTGCAGGTTTTCGATACCGGCAGGCACCTCACTGTTAAAAACATCTACCAGCATTTTACCCATCCCAACTAAATGTTTGGCTTTATTATTAGGGTAACTAACACTCCGTATATAAGTAAAAACCTCTTCAGGAGTTGATGCCGCCAGATCTTCGGGCGTGGGAAAACGCTCAAATAACTTTGGGGTAACCTGGTTAATGCGCTTATCTGTACACTGTGCCGACAGGATCACGGCTACCAATAGTTGAAAAGGATTATCGTAATGCAGCTCGGTAACGGGATTGGGTTGGTTTTTTGAAAAATATTCAACAAAATGGCGGTAACGTTCGGCCTTAAGCATTTTTAAAATTAAGAAAATTTCAGGGTAAAGATGATGCGTTCATACATATTATAATATATATGAAATTATAATTAATTACACAATCTATATAAAAATAGAAAGGTTCATAAATCACGCTGCATTTTGGTTTCAGTTTTTTTCAAACATCCGCTTCAATCAACAATTATGATTTATGAACCAGCAAGTTCGGAATACTTAACGCAAGCTTTTAGAGTAGTCAAGTATCTGGTGTATAGTTTGTACCTTGGGTTTTTTGTTCAAAAGGTCCAAATCAGCACGAATTGAATTGTAAAATATCAAATCGTCAGCACCCAGATTATCTTGTCCGTTCTCGTCCATCAGAGCCTGGTTGGCAATTCCATTTAATGTTGTTGTAAAAGTTTCATCCATAAGCTTATTTTGTTGTAAATTTTATATGATTTATAACGGCGACTTAAAGATAATATTTTACTAAATGAAAATTAAATGAAATTTTTTTTGTGGGTTAATTTTTATCACCTAAAGTGAATAAGTTAAGTTACTGATCATAAAAAAATTGGGTTATTGATAAGCTTTGCTGTGTAACCAGCCAATTGCCCAGTCAATAACCCAACGTTTTTTGATTAATTTTTTAAACTCAACTCTTTACTCTGCATCATTTTGCGGAGGTTATTGAGTGCATATCGCATCCGGCCCAATGCCGTGTTGATGCTAACTTCGGTAATATCAGCAATTTCTTTAAAGCTCATATCGCCAAAATGGCGCATGATCAATACTTCTTTTTGCTCAGAAGGTAACAATTGTATCAGGGTTTTAAGATCTTTATGGGTTTGCTCACGTACCATACGGTCTTCGGTGCTTTCATCATAATTACCCAATACTTCAAAAATATCAAAATCGTCGCCATTGCTAATCATAGGCGCGCGTTTTTCACGACGGAAGTGGTCAATAACCAAGTTATGGGCAATTCGGGTTACCCAGGGTAAAAACTTACCCTCTTCGTTATACTTTCCAGCTTTCAGTGTATTGATAACTTTTATAAAGGTATCCTGAAAAATATCCTCGGCCAGATACTCGTCTTTTACAAGCAGGTAAATAGAGGTATATATTTTGGTCTGATATCGTCTGATCAATTCCACTAGTCCAGCTTCGTCACCGGCAATGTATAGATGGATTAGATCCTGATCACTTTTCAATTGAAAATCCATAGAAAGTACTACTTAAACTTAATTTTTAGTTAAAAACCTTTAAAGTAAAGTATATTCTATAGCGTGCTCCTTAGGGGTTAAGAAATTGTTACTTCAAATAAAACAAATTCCCAGCTAAAAAACAAATTATATTTTTTTACTTACTTCTGTTAATCAGGTTCATTGGGCTTATGGAGGGCTTTGCCATTCATAATTCTGATACCTATCCGGGGATTTGACATAGGTAATCTGCAATGGTTTAATCACCGCTTCAAAAAATTTGCAGGCACCTCTTTTCTATGCGATTAAATATTTAAAAGTCAGCAAACTGTAAACTCATAAATTTATTCAGGGTAAATCCCAAATCAAAGTAAAACCGATTTGGATTCTGCTAAATATTTTAGGATTTTTGCATTCCGGAAAAAAACCATGGTCAATAGTCCATAGACCATAGTTGCGTCTCAAATTACTATGGTCTATGGGCCATCGACTATCAACTATTATGACTAAAGAAGCAGAAAAAGATCCGCAGAAACATATCATTATTAAAGGGGCACGGGTACACAACCTTAAAAATATGGATGTGGCCATCCCCAAAAACAAGCTGGTTGTAGTTACGGGAATGTCAGGTTCTGGCAAATCGTCGCTTGCTTTTGATACTTTGTATGCCGAAGGTCAGCGCCGTTACGTAGAAAGCCTTTCTTCCTACGCACGCCAGTTTTTAGGGCGCATGAACAAGCCCGATGTTGATTACATTAAAGGTATTGCACCCGCTATTGCTATTGAGCAAAAAGTAATTACTTCCAATCCGCGTTCAACGGTAGGTACTTCCACCGAAATATATGATTATTTAAAATTGCTTTTCTCGCGCATTGGCAAGACCATCTCCCCGGTATCGGGCCAAATCGTGAAGAAAGATTCCGTTACCGATGTGGTAAACTTTATTCTATCGCTGCCCAACGAAAGCCAGGTAACTATTTTAGCGCCCTTATATCCGCATAATAACCGCAGCCTAAAAGAAGAGCTGGCTGTTTTAATGCAAAAAGGTTTTGTACGGGTAGAGTATCTGAACAAGCTGTCAAAAATTGAAGCTTTGCTGGAGGATGAATCCATTGACAATACCTCATTGGTGGCTGAGGTTCATGGGGATAAAAAAGCTAAAGGCAAAAAGCTTAAAGCCGAAAGCAACGAACCGGTAACTATCGAAGAGGAAACACCTACACATTACCCGGGTGTGCGGATAGTGATTGACAGGATCTCCAAAAATGAGGAAGATGAAACCGTAAGCCGCCTGGGCGATTCGGTACAAACCGCCTTTTTTGAAGGTAAGGGCGATTGCTACGTGCGTTACCAGGAGCCCGATGCAGATGGTGAGCAGGAACGTTTTTTCTGCGACAGGTTTGAACTTGATGGTATTAAATTCGAAGAGCCTTCTCCTAATTTTTTCAGTTTTAACAATCCTTACGGCGCCTGCAAAAAATGCGAAGGTTATGGCAAAGTGATTGGTATTGATGAAGACCTGGTGATTCCGGATAAAAGCAAAAGTATTTACGAGGGCGCTATTGCCCCATGGCGCGGCGAAAAAATGCGCGAGTGGAATGATACGTTGATCAAACATGCTTTACAGTTTGATTTCCCGATACACCGTCAGTACAATCAGCTAACCGAAAAACAACAACGCCTGTTATGGACAGGCAATAAATATTTCCGCGGACTGGATGAGTTTTTCCAGGAAATGGAAGCACAGACCTATAAAATTCAGTACCGGGTTATGTTGTCGCGCTATCGCGGTAAAACTACCTGTCCCGAGTGTAAAGGGAGCCGTTTGCGCCGTGATGCATCCTATGTGAAAATCAGTGAGCGTTCTATTACCGATGTGGTATTGATGCCGTTGGATAAAGCTCTTGAATTTTTTAAGGGGCTACAATTAAATGAAACTGATGCCAAAGTAGGTAAACGCCTATTGATGGAAATTACCAATCGCTTGTCTTTTTTAAATGATGTGGGATTGAGCTATCTAACGCTTAACCGCTTGTCAAATACCTTATCCGGTGGTGAATCGCAGCGTATTAACCTGGCTACATCATTGGGAAGCAGCCTGGTAGGTTCTGTATATGTATTAGATGAGCCCAGCATCGGGCTACACCCACGTGATACCCAACGCCTCATCAGTGTGCTTAAATCACTGCGCGATGTTGGCAATACCGTATTGGTGGTGGAGCACGAGGAGGAAATCATGAAAGCGGCCGATCATATTATTGATATTGGCCCGGAAGCCGGAACTCACGGCGGCGAACTGATCTTCACTGGCACATACAACGAAATTATTAAAGACGACAATAGCTTAACAGGTCGTTACCTGAGTGGAAAGGAAGAGATCGCTATTCCAGCACATCGTCGTAAATGGAATGATTATATTGAGATAAAAGGTGCCAGAGAGAACAACCTGCAGCATGTTACAGCTAAATTTCCTTTGGGCGTACTTACAGTTGTAACAGGCGTATCAGGCTCGGGTAAAACCAGCCTGGTAAAACGCATCCTGGCGCCTGCTTTACAAAAAGTACTGGGCAATTACTCCGGAGAGCAAACCGGCTCATACGACAGCATTGATGGGGATTACGCTAAAATAGAACAGGTTGAGCTGGTTGATCAAAATCCTATTGGCCGCTCATCACGCTCCAACCCGGTTACGTATGTAAAAGCCTGGGACGAGATCCGTAACCTGTATGCTTCACAGCCGGCAGCTAAAGCGGCTGGTTTAAAACCATCAGCATTCTCCTTTAACGTAGAGGGCGGCCGTTGTGATGTTTGCCAAGGCGAAGGTGAGGTAAAAATAGAGATGCAATTTATGGCCGACATCTTCCTGACCTGCGAAACCTGTGGCGGCAACCGCTTTAAGCAACATATACTGGATATCACCTACAATGAAAAAAACGTGGCCGAAGTGCTGCATATGACTATTGATGAGGCGTTGATATTTTTTGCCAAAGAACCCAAAATCATCGCCAAAATAAAACCTTTGGTTGACGTAGGTTTGGGTTATGTACAATTGGGACAATCGTCAAACACCCTTTCTGGTGGTGAGGCACAGCGTATTAAACTGGCTTCATTCCTGGTAAAAGGAAATAACACCCATAAAACACTCTTTATTTTTGATGAGCCTACTACCGGTCTGCATTTTGCCGATATTAAAAAACTCCTCAAATCTTTTGACGCCCTGTTGGAGCATGGCAACACCATTATTGTAATAGAACACAATATGGATGTGATTAAATGTGCCGACTGGATCATTGACATTGGCCCTGAAGGCGGTGATCGCGGCGGGAAAGTAGTATTTGAAGGCATTCCCGAAGATTTGATTAAAGAGAAAAAATCACATACAGGGCATTATTTAAAAGAGCGGTTTTAACCCTCAATTAAGTTAGCAAATATATTTGAACGGGAGATGTGTAATACACATCTCCCGCTTTTGTTGATACTAAGTATAATCAACCTGTCATTTTTACGCAAGCCGCTTTCACTTTGATTATCTTATAGTTAAGTTCAAATAACATTTAAAACAGCGGATATTTCTGCTATCTTTGCCCCGCCTTGAACTTTATTGCGCATATCCCCTGACTGAATATGATTACACACTTACAAAACACTTTTAAAGCAGTAGGCTTTATGCTGCTTATCATTACCTTTTTTTCCTGCTCAAAAAGTCAAAAAGGTCCTGACGTAACACCCGACAAAACCAAACCCGCTCTGACCGCAAAAATCAATGGCGCCGATTACAATCTGGCTGCTACAGATTTTACATCGACCTATTATACTGCAGATGGCGACGATATAAAAGCCCTGCAAACTACCGCCAACCTGGATGCCAGCGGCAGTAAACTGGTATTTTTCATCAGTGATCTTAAAGGCGGTTCGGTTAACCTCAGTAAAAAAGCAGGCACCTCTTTAAATCCGGGCAATCCTGCGCTAAAAGTAAACGCTACAACGGCTACAGCTACCCCGGTACAAACCTATGTACAGTATATTAATGGTGGTAATATCTATTTCGCCAATTCGGGTAGCATCACAGTCACCATCAATGCCAATACGGCTACGGTAAGCTGGGATATTGTTTTTAAAGATGCAGCGGGTAAAGATTTCATTTCAAACGGTTCCTATACGGCTGCCAACTTCACCAACAATGCCAAACCCAAAACGCAGATAGTTGACCCTACGCCGGTTTCGGCTAAACCTACTATCGAAAGTATTAGTCCACAACAAGGTAAATACAATGACACGGTAACCATAACCGGGGTTAATTATAGTTCGGTTTTAACAGAAAACATAGTGAAATTTAACGGTGTAGATGCCGCGGTGAAGACGGCCACCCCAACACGGCTTAGAGTGCTTGTACCCCTAACAGGTACCACTGGCAACATCAGTCTGAAAGTAAAAAACAGCGAAACTGTTAATGGCCCTGTATTTACTTATGGAGTTCCGCCAAATCTTATTGACGTTAAACCTACAGAAGGCAGAACCGGCGATTTAGTAACCATAACAGGTATCAACTTTAGCAACAACCCGGCCGATGTAGTGGTTAAATTTGGTACTGTTTCAGCAACTGTTGTAACTGCCACAACAACGCAAGTTACGGTTAAGGTTCCGGCGGGTTTAAAAACAGGCGGGTTTGTTCCTCTCACTATCAGCATCAAAGGAATTATATCAAGCTCGGTAAGCACTTACCTGGTTGATGCTCCCTACCCTAACCTGAATTGGGAAGACCTGGCATCAATCAATGGATTGCAGAATATTAACCAGATGGCGCATATGGGCCAAACTTTGCTCATTACCGGCGGCAATAATCCGGGCTACTTATACTATAGTGCAGATGGAAAAACATATAGCAATGTTTATAACAATCTCCCTTTCAACAAATCAAAAAAACTGGTGATCAATGTTTTAAAGGCTGATAAAAGCTCTTATTATATCAGCACCAACCAAGGCATCGCCAAATCAACCAATGGTATTTTCTGGACAAAGCTTACTCCAGAAAGCACCGAACCAGATTCCAGTTTTACAGGCATGGCTATTACCAGCGGTTATATTACAATTATGCGCTATACCAGTCTGTACCGGTCTTCCGATGGTGGTGCCTCCTGGAGGCATACTTATATTAACCTCCCCGGTTTAGCGCTTAATTATATAGCGGGCATATATGATGCTTACAGCAGCAATAATCTTTTTGCAGTAGATACGAGCAAAAACTATACATCGAAAGACGAAAAGTTATTTTACCGCTCAACAAATAAAGGAATTACCTGGGAGGCCACTAAGGGATATACCGGTATTTACTATTATAACCTGGGGTATAAAGATTTTATGGCCGCGGCCAGTTACAGCATATTTTGTGCGTTTAGCTATAAAGGGGCTGCCCAAACAGAAGGCAGTCAGCGCCTTTATCGGTCAACCAATAAGGGCGACTCCTGGACACAGGTTGGAACAGAGACTTGCAACGTGATTAAGGCAGATAGTGCAACCGTTACCTATGGCAGTAAAACCTTCAATCTATCTATTAACGACGGAGTTGATTTTAAAAGTTATCCTCTACCAGCTGGTTATACTCTGGGAGGTATTGAGATAACACCCTCATATTACTATATCACGGGCTTTAATACAGCCGGTGACAGGAAAATTTTTCGGGCAGCGAGGTAATTCTCAATATTGTTATCAAAAAAGCTCTTGAAAATTCAAGAGCTTTTTGTTTTTATACTTTATTCAGAGTGTGTCAAACGCTATTAGTGAAATATTCATTTCTGTTATTACGTCTCTATTTTCAGCAATGAGTTCATTTAACTTCACCCGCAGGTCAGGGTTTTGTTTCCAGAATGCGCGGTTAACTCTTAATACATTGGCTAGCAAGTCACCTTTGTATAGATCACCCTCCGCAAATAGATCGTTATTAAGTTTTTCAATGGCTAGAGGTATCAGGTATTGTAAACCCAGCCCCTGTCCTATCATAAGCCTTAAATCCTCAACAGAGTATTCATTAAGTGGGATTTTTATCAATTCGGCACAGCGGGCCACAAGCCTGGTCGGTGTTTCATTGGGATTATCCGGGTGCGTTTTCTGCAGATTGAAAAGAGACTTGTGTTTCCAGTTATTTTCAAGCTTCATAACAATCCTTTAATCCTACTAATCAAAGCTCCGGGAAAACAGATCTACTGTCCGCCCGTTTTAACGTACATATAAACTATGCCACCAATTACAATAATAGCCAATACAATAAGCCCGGTAACCCCTTTCTTCTTGTCCTGGCGCATTAGCCATATCAGAAAAGCAACCAGCGGCAGCACAAAAACTGCCCAAAAAATCAATGAAGGAATGTTCATATTTTTTAATTAATGATTTATTGAATTACTGAATTAGTGATTGTTACCAATTAATGAATTATTGAAAGATAAAATCTTTTCAATTCAGTAAATCACTAATTCAATAATTCGAAATTAAAATATCATTCTTGCCAACGGAGCAATCTCCTGGCCGGCAAATTCGCCTTTTAAATATTTATAGTATCCCGCAATAGCTATCATAGCTGCGTTATCAGTACAATACTCCATTTTGGGTATAAAACTTTCCCAGCCATTTTTTGCACAAAGATCTTGTAGCCCCAGGCGTAAACCTGTATTGGCCGATACTCCGCCGGCTAAAGCAATTTGTTTTATGTCGTGTTCCCGCGCTGCCTTTTGCAATTTATTAAGCAATATAGTAGCTATGCGTTTTTCAACTGATGCACAAATATCCGGCAGATTCTGACTGATAAAATCCGGGTTCTTAGCTACATTGTCCCGAATGAAATATAAAATAGATGTCTTCAGTCCGCTAAAGCTAAAATCCAAACCGGGTATTTGTGGTTCCGGAAACTTGTAAGCATCCGCATTACCCTGGCGCGCGTATTTATCAATCAGCGGTCCACCCGGATAAGGTAAGCCTAATATTTTGCTGGTTTTATCCATCGCTTCACCTGCGGCATCATCAAGCGTTTGACCTATCACCTGCATGTCAAAATAATCGTTAACCAAAACTATCTGCGTATGCCCACCAGATACGGTAAGACATAAAAACGGAAATGAAGGTTTATGATCACCAATAAAATGAGCCAATATATGTGCCTGCATATGATTTATATCAATAAGCGGCAAGCTTTTGGCCAGTGCAAACGCCTTAGCAAATGATACACCTACTAAAAGTGAGCCTAAAAGTCCGGGGCCGCGCGTAAAAGCTACTGCATCAATATCATTTTTGCTTACTTTTGCGTTCAATAATGCTTGTTGTACGGCAGGAACAATATTTTGCTGGTGAACCCTGGAGGCAAGCTCAGGGACAACGCCTCCGTATGCTTCGTGAATGGTTTGATTAGCAATTACATTGCTCAATATCTCTCCGTCAACACAAACAGATGCAGAGGTTTCATCACATGATGATTCGATTCCTAAAATTACAGGCACGGCGTTATTAATTATTGATTTAGTGAATTTGTGAATTAGTGATTTAATTGAACTGATTGCAAACCATCATCTAACTGAATTGTAGATGATGATAATTATTCACTAACTCACTAATTCATTAATTCATTAATTAAAGAGGCAAAGTTATTAAAAAAGTACTCAATATAGCGTTAGGGATAGTGTTGTTCATTTTATTGACACTGAGCATACTTTTACTGGCGTTTCAATATAAACCGGTACAAACCTGGGCCGCTAAAAAAGCCGCGGGTTATCTTTCGGATGAGCTGCATACCACAGTTAGCATCAAAAGCCTCTACATCAGACCCTTTACTTCTGTAGTATTGGAGGGCTTGTATGTGCTGGATAAAAAACGGGATACTTTACTGAATACTCCTAAGCTGGCTGTTGATATTGAAGGGTTTTCACTTGGCAGCATCATCAAAAACAGGATTGTCAATTTTATCTTTAATACCGATGACAAAAGCCGCACCATCAATTTTGAATCTATTGAGTTAGATAATGGTTCCTTTTATCTCAAAAAACAAAAGGACAGTACTACCAACCTCAAATTCATACTTGATTATTTTAGCTCCAGTGACACTACCAAAAAAACTACCAGCAAACCCTGGACGCTTAATTTTGATAAAATAACTATTAATAACTTTCATTTCAGATACAAGAACCAATTGGTTGACACCGTAGAAAACAAGGTTAACTTTGATGATATTGATGTGAGTCATTTCAGTACTATTGTAACCGGAATGGATATTAAAGACCACTTATTTAAAGGTAATGTCCAACATCTTACTTTACAGGAAAAAAGCGGTTTCTACGTAAAAAACTTTACGGCCCATACTACCATTGATACCAACCAGATCATACTGCAGCACCTTACCCTTCAAACCAAACACTCTGATCTGAAAGACTATTTCCGGATGAGATTTAAGTCATTTAATGATTTTGACAATTTTGAGAACCGGGTGAACATGGATGCCGATTTTAAATCGTCACGCATATCATCAACAGATATTGCCTACTTCACCAGCGGTATGGGTAAAACCACATTTGACCTGGGGATTGAAGGCCGCGTGAAAGGTTTGGTAAATAACCTGAAGGCCAAAAACGTTACCATCAGCGGCGGGCAGGCCACTTTTATCAAAGGCGATTTTAACTTACGCGGTTTGCCCGACTGGGACAATACTTTCCTTGACCTTAAGTTTGAGCAGATTGCATCCAATAAAAAAGATCTGGATTACCTGCTAAGCCATTTTTCAGGGAATGCTACCATGCAGGCACCTGCTATCTTAGGTAAATTTGGCAATATCAACTTTACCGGAAGGTTTAATGGCTTGCAAAATGATTTTGTTGCTTACGGTATTTTTAAAACAGGGCTGGGCAGGTTTGATACCGACATTAACCTTAAAATTGACAAGAAAAATATACCCAGCTATAGCGGTAAACTAAATGCCCTCAACTTTGACCTGGGTACCCTGCTTGACGAGAAATCACTCGGCCGTACTACTTTTAATGCTGATATACAAGGCAGTGGAGACGAACTGAAAAACCTGACCGAAAAGATTGATGCCCACATTAACAACATCAGCTACAACAATTATACCTATAATAATCTCACTATAAACGGCTCATTTGTTAAAAAACTAGCCAACGGCCATATTACCATCAACGATAAAAACGTTAAGCTCGACTTAAAGGGAAGTGTAAACTTAAACCATGCGCTACCTGCGTATGATCTGGTAGCCAATATTAAGGATGCTAACCTGAATAAGCTTAAACTCACTACCGATACCATCAGCATAAGTACTCAGTTGAAAACCAAATTTTCTGGTAATAGTCTGGCTAATATCGAAGGCAATATTTTATTTTCACCAGCCAGGGTTGTTGATCCGCGTAATAATTATGTGGTCGACTCTTTATATCTGTCCTCTACTGGTAAAGGAAACAACCGGGAAATAGACCTGCGATCTGATTTTGCCGATGGTAGCATCAAAGGCACTTTTGACCTGGCAACCCTTCCATCCTATTTTAAAACCATTGCCAAAAAGTATATTCCTTCCTTAAAAACCACTATTGTTACACCCAAACCTGAACAGTTTGCGTTTAACCTTACGCTTAAAAATACAGATCCGCTTACCGCTATATTTGTACCCGACTTGAAGATACCTGATCAGGGTACTCTAGTAGGGCAATTTGATTCGGAAAAGAAAACAGCTACCCTATCCGGCTATATTAAAACATTTAAATATGGGAAAATTGTATTTCACGATTTCATCATCGATGAAAACACTTCTGAAGATATGCTGGACCTCAGTTTATCGCTAAGAAAAATCGATCTTACCGATAGCCTGTTTATAAAAGACATTAACATTACCAACTTTTTGAAAAATGACAGCCTAAACTTTAACGTTAAATTGTCGGATAAAAACGCGGTAAATCAGCTCGATCTTTATGGGTTGGTTGAATTTGGGCGCGATACTACAGCCAAACTAAAGTTATTGCCCTCTGATGTTATCCTTGAAAAAGAAAAATGGCATATCCAGGAACAGGTTCGCATTCGTTTACTGGATGGTAAAACCCAGGTATCCGGCTTTGAGTTATCCAATGGCCCCCAAAAGGTACGTATCAATGGATTTATATCTGATAACCCTGCCGATGAGCTAAAACTCTCGTTCGAAAAATTCAATATGCGAACGCTTAACCAGTTGACCAGAACATCAGGTGTATATTTAAGAGGTGATTTAAATGGAGATGTTAAATTTACCTCTATTACCAAATCACCTGGCGTTGACGCGCATTTGAATATCGATTCACTAACAATGAACAAGACGTTGATTGGTGATCTGAAATTGGTATCAACCCTGGGTAACGACCGTAAACAGGCCGATGCCCAGTTAAATATCCTAAACCGTGGGCTTAAAACCATAAATATTGGAGGCACCTATTATTTTGGCCATGACACGGATGATAATCTGGACTTTGATATAAAAATGAACCAGACCGAGGCTATCATCTTTCAACCCTTTATTAAGGATCTGGTATCAAATGTAAAAGGTCATGTCTCTACCGATTTAAAACTTACCGGTAAACCATCAAATCCACAACTAAACGGCAGCGTTACATTGGAAAACACCGGACTTACTGTTAACTACTTAAAAACCGCCTACACAGTTAACAATAAGCTGGACGTAAACAATAGCGTTATTAACGTTAAGGATATGGTATTGAAAGATATTAAAGGTGGCACCGGTACAGCTAATGGTACCGTTGATTTGAACGATCTATCAAACCCTGACATAGAGGTAGTATTAAAGGCTACCAATCTGATGGCATTAAATACCACATTTAAAGACAATCACGTTTATTATGGCACCGCCTTTGGCACTGGTACATTTAGCTTTAAAGGTCCGGTTGATAACATGAAAATTGACATTACAGCCCGCACAGAAGCCGGTACTGTATTCAATATACCGCTCAATACTTCATCAACAGCCAGCGACTATGACTTTATCAGATTTGTTGGCCATAAGGATACGGCTAAAGTTGTAAATAAAGCCCGAGCTTTTAATGGTGTTACCTTAAATTTCGACCTGAGCGCCGACGAAAAAACCGTTGTTAAAATAACCACCGATTATGGTTTACTGGAGGGTAGCGGCGTTGCCAACAACCTAAAATTGAATATTAACAGCCTGGGCGATTTTGAGATGTATGGCGACTTTCTGATATCTACCGGTAAGTTTGAATTTACTGCCAAAAACTTCATCAGTAAAAACTTTACTGTAAACCAGGGTGGTACTATCCGATGGACAGGAAACCCTTCAAACGCCGAAATAAATCTGAAAGCCCTTTACGAGGTACGTACCAGTAAGGCACCGCTTTATGCTGCTGCCGGCTTACAAACGCCAACTTCATCACAGCAAACATTGGTACAGGCCCAGTTGATATTGACCAAATCATTATTACAACCTAATATTGATTTCGACTTTAACTTCCCTACCGATCCATCTGTAAAAGATGATCTTGCCACTTATCTGGCCGATAATAACAACCGCAGCCAACAGGCTATTAATATTATTGTGCGGCGCAGTTTTTCGGCAAACAATAATAATAACAACCTAATTGCGGGCACTGCCGAACAAATGATAAGTGAGTTTGCTTTTAACAAGCTCAACAACCTGATATCACAGTCGCACATCAAAAACTTTGATTTTGATTTGAACATTCGTTCGCTCAATGAGGCCAATGCTTCATTAAGATTTTTTAACAGCAGGCTATCATTCAACGGGAGTTTATATAACAATACTGGCTCGAATGATTTGTTCAACAATACCTCCAGCTTGTTTAATGGTAATTTAACCAAAGACTTTGAAGCGCTATACCAGATCAGGAAAGATGGAAACCTTACAGCGCGATATTCTTACAGGTTACTGAACAATACCACACTCAATCCCTTAAACAACCTCGATTTTCAATATGTAAACGGCTTTGGTTTAGTTTATTCACGCGACTTTGACACCTTTGGTGAGTTTATCAAATATATATTTAAGCGTAATCGCAGATATACAACACCCGCTACACCAACACCGGCGGCCCCGCCTGCTACTACAACAGGCGGAACACGGGCAACTAAACCAGAGGATGAGGATTAATGATCGCGCATAATAGCGTGATCCATTTTATCTCTTTTGGTACGTAAATATGATTCGTTATGGGGGTTTGATGCTATTTCGATGGGTACATTCTCCACAACCTCTAAACCATAACCTATCAGGCCTGCACGTTTCTTGGGGTTATTGGTCATCAAACGCATTTTGGAGATACCCAGGCTACGTAATATCTGCGCACCGATACCATAATCGCGCTGATCCATTTTAAAACCTAACTTAATATTAGCTTCTACGGTATCCAGACCATTTTCCTGCAGATGATAGGCTTTGAGTTTGTTGATCAAACCAATCCCTCGCCCTTCCTGATTCATGTATACTACAACGCCTTTCCCCTCATTGCTGATCATCTCCATGGCCTTATGTAACTGCGGGCCACAATCACAACGACAAGAGCCAAAAATATCACCGGTAACACATGAGCTGTGCACACGCACTAAAACCGGCTCATCGGGCTCCCAGGAGCCTTTAATAAGGGCCAGGTGATTTTCGCCGGTATCTAGCTGGGTGTAGCCTATCATTTCAAAATCGCCCCATTCCGTTGGCATTTTTACTGATACTTCTTTTCTTACCAGGGTCTCAGCATTTAAGCGGTAAGCTATCAGGTCTTTTATAGATACAATCTTTAAATTAAATTCCTTCGCCATCACCAACAGATCAGGCAAGCGGGCCATATCGCCATCTTCCTTCATGATCTCGCATATTACGCCGGCAGGTTCAAAGCCGGCCAAAACAGCCAGGTCAATAGCAGCTTCGGTGTGCCCCGTTCTGCGTAATACACCACCATCTTTGGCAATCAATGGGAAAATATGTCCGGGTCTGCCCAAATCTTCGGGCTTTGTAGCCGGATCAATTAGCGCCAGGGAAGTCTTTGATCTATCGGATGCAGAGATACCTGTTGTACAGCCATGTCCTAACAAATCAACAGAAACCGTAAAATTGGTTTCGTGCGAGGTAGTGTTATGGCTAACCATAGGCTCCAGCTCCAGTTCGCGGGCGCGCTGTTGTGTAATAGGCGCACAAACCAGTCCCCTGCCATAGCGTACCATAAAGTTGATAGCTTCGGGCGTGGCATTACGTGCAGCGGTTAAAAAATCACCTTCATTTTCCCGGTCTTCGTCATCAACAACGATGATCATTTTCCCGGCTTTTATATCTTCAATTGCTTCTTGTATCGTATTTAGCATTATATGAGTATTTGATAAGGCTTACATAAAAATAACCTAAGCCACAAAATATTTTAAAAGTTAAACAAATTTATGATATATAAAAATGTTTCTGGTCGGTACTGTGTAAAATCATTCTCAGCAGCAGGGCAAGCGCGCCTACTATAAATAGATACGGTGATTGGGGGTTAATTAGTTGCTTTTGCGTTTAATTAATTTATTAAAAAATCTTTTATAAAGTTCCACATCAAATATCACCGAATCCGTAGCAGCTTTGTATGAAAGAAAAAGCCCGATGGGCGTAAGCACAATGATAGCTACCCACATACCAAAACCAACAGATATACTACCCGCCCTTGCCGATTTTTCGCCAATGGTAGAGATAATATAATAGATAAGGAAAAATACAACCGAAATAACTACCGGTAAGCCAAGCCCTCCCTTACGGATGATAGCCCCTAGTGGAGCGCCGATCAGGAATAAAGCCAAACACGCCGCCGAAAGCGTAAATTTTTTCTGTACTTCCGATGCATAACGCCGTATGTTAAGGATGTCGTCGTTATAACGATCGGTACGGTTCTTTAATATATCTTTTATAGAACGGATCTCTGATGACGCGCTTGAAAGAGCTACCACCTGATCGGCCAGTTTCATACTTTTCAACACCCCTGCTTTATCGGCTGGTATATATTTAACCGCGGGCTTTGCCGGCATGTTAAAAAATTTCATATAGGGTGTAATAAGCCTATAATTCTGTACTATACTACCATCAACCTGGTGTTGTACAGAATCGACATAAGATCTTAACTGCTTCAGGTTCATCATTTGTGAGGCCGACTTAAATTCATTTTCATCGGTACGAGCCAGTTTAAAGCTAGATAGATCAAACTTTTGTTCGGTTTCTGTAAAGCGGAAGCGCGACAGGCGCTGCCTGAAATTATAGGTAGCATTATCAGGTGCCGACTCCTCGTATCTTACGCCATCCTTTAATTTCAACACCAGAAATTTATCACCCATAGTTCGGAACATAGTACCTTCACGGGCTATGGTAACTGTTGTATTATTGTTATCGGCACTTTTTTGGTATATCATGATACCATATAATCTTTGCCCATCCGGATCTTTGCTCTTTACACGAATAGTATAACCTGTAAAGCTGTTACTAAAAACCATCTGAGGCAACAAATCGGCCGACTTTTGCTTGCGGGCGTCATATAGTAATGAAAAATACTTAAGATTAGCTACTGGCAGCATATAGTCCGAAAAAAAGAATGCGGCCACACTCAGAATAGTCACTACCACAATCATAGGGTACATGGCCCGGCGCAGGGAGATGCCAGCAGCCTTAATGGCTACCAATTCGTAGTTTTCGCCCAGTGAGCCGTAGGTCATGATGGTTGACAGCAATACGGATAAAGGTAACGCCATGGCCACATTAGTAGCCGAATTATACAGCATCAGTTCCAGAATGGTGTACCAGGCAAAACCCTTACCTATCAGATCGTCGATGTATTTAAATAAAAATAACATCAACAATACAAACATTACGATGAAAAGCGTACTTACAAAAGGTCTTATAAACGATTTAAGGAGTAAAAGATGTATCTTTTTCATTAACGCAATTTGTACAACAGGATATAACGCACCAAATGCCTGTTAATTTTCATTAACGCACAAATAGCGTTTCACGATACAAAATTAGCTAAAATTAAGTTTCTTTAAGCACCTAATACACTGATGAGATATTCGATCTGATTATCCCAGATCAGTTTGCGCTCGGCGATGGCATCTTCGGTTGCAAAATCGGTAACACTGAGTGCAACATCATTGGTTAGCTCATCCTGCAGAATTTCCATTTCGAAATAAAATTGCGGATCGTCATCTACCCATTTAAATCTAACCAGCTTATTTTCTTTTACGGTAAGCAACTTTGCTTTTTGGGCATCGTTATCCCAGGTAAATGTATAAACCTGGTCCTTGATGTTCACATCATCGGCAAACCATTGCGCTAATCCATTGGGCTCAC
Organism: Mucilaginibacter inviolabilis; assembly: GCF_011089895.1. Lineage (NCBI taxonomy): Bacteria > Pseudomonadati > Bacteroidota > Sphingobacteriia > Sphingobacteriales > Sphingobacteriaceae > Mucilaginibacter > Mucilaginibacter inviolabilis. The sequence continues at coordinate 699,492 of NZ_JAANAT010000002.1, read as the reverse complement.
TCAGAAAGGAAAACAGTATACGTGGAGACGATTTTATCTCATATTCAATGGTAAATTTCTTTTTTTCGGACATTGGGGTTTATACTTGTAAGCTCTAAAAGCTGTAAATGTTAACATTTTTTCTAAAGAAAACGAATTTCTGCTATATTTGCAAACCTTTTTAAGGAAGGCCACTGATTTATTAAGGGCCACTCTTTTACAAAACCATTATAAAAGAGCAAGATACATAAAAAGGCGGGGTAGCTCAGATGGTTAGAGCGTAGGATTCATAACCCTAAGGTCGGCAGTTCGATCCTGCTCCCCGCTACATTTCAAGTAAAAAGCCTCAAGTCGAAAGATTTGAGGCTTTTGTTTTTGTAATAGGCGTTCATTTTACTTGAGTGTACATACTCGTAATTGTTTTTCGCTTTCAAAAACTAAAAGCATAACAATTTCTATTATTTTAGTGCCCATAAAAACCTAAATGAAAAAACGCAATTCACTGGCCCTTATAGCATTTGCTACAATAGTTTTAAGCTCATGTGATCAGGATGAGCAGCATCAAACTGTTGGCACCTGGGACGGTACAGACTATAACACCGGAAAAGACACCATAATTAATCAGCATTCATACCACTACAGCAGCTATGGCTACTGGTATTGGTATAATAGTGGCCAGGTTACCCGTTACTACCCTCGTACAGGCTATTCCCAAACTTTGTCTGCAGATGAGCACCGCAGTGGCGCGTTTCTTTCCTCCTCAGCACACACCGGGAACGGCGGAGCCGGTGAAGATCCGGCTCATTTCAGCAGCGGTCACGGTGGCACGGTGGAGGGTTTTGGCAGAACAGCGCATGGGGTTCCATCAGGTGAAGGCTTTGGAGGCTCGGCCCATGCAGGCGGCGAGGGCGGCGGAGAATAAATTCCCATATGCAAAGGATTAGAATTACACCACGCCAGCAATGGCAGGAGTTGGTCGAGAAACAGGGATTTCTTTACCATACCCTGAATGACGTACCCTACTGGGACGAATCCGCATGTTATAAATTTTCCGAAAAGGAAATACTCATGCTTGAATCAGCAACACAGGAGCTTCACGCCATGTGTGTCGAAGCGGCCCAATATGTTATTGACAATAATCTTTTTGCTTTATTTGGTATTCCCAAGGCGGTCGTGCCCCTTATTCGTCATGCCTGGAACGAAAGTGATACCGGCTTTTGGTCACTGTACGGCAGGTTTGATCTGGCTTATGATGGTATTAATCCCCCAAAAATGCTTGAATTCAACGCAGATACACCAACCTCACTGTTTGAAGCAAGTATTGTACAATGGTTTTGGTTAAAAGATTATAAACCATCAGCCAACCAATTCAACTCCATCGACGAAAAGCTCAGGGTGGCCTGGGAGTGGATACACGGTCAGTATCATTCATCGCTTTATCATTTTGCCTGTCTGAAAGTGGCAAAAGGCAACATTCCTACGCTTCAGCTTCGCGAAGATATTACCAACACAGCGTATATTCTCGATACTGCCTCTACGGTAAAGGATCTTAAATATCATTTTACAGATATTAGTAATATTATTTGGGACGGCGTCCGGTTTGTAGACGAGCATAAAAACCCGATAGAAACACTCTTTAAATTGTACCCATGGGAGTGGATGATTAACGAGGTGGACACGGCCAGTTTTGGAAAAAGCACAGTTAACTGGATTGAGCCCATTTGGAAAATGCTATGGTCAAACAAGGCTCTGCTTCCCGTCCTATGGCAGCTCTATCCCAATCATCCCAACCTGCTTCCTGCTTATTTTGAGCCGCAGTCGGCAACTTATATAAAAAAGCCAAAGCTTTCCCGTGAAGGTGCAAATATAGAAGTGGTACAAAACGGACAGGTAGTATTGAGTACCGGTGGCGATTACGGAACAGAGGGATTTGTATACCAGGATATAGCCAATATACCTGATATGGATGGCAATTATCCGGTTATCGGGTCATGGATAATTGGCGGCGAGGCGGCAGGCATAGGTATCAGGGAGAGTAACTCCATTATAACTGATAACGTAAGCCGATTTGTGCCGCACTATTTTGAATAGCAAACATCCCCAAATAAGTGCCGCCCTTGTTGTTTAATATCTCAATTACGATATAGTTATTGTAAATATTTTTTATTCGCCCGACTAAAACTTCTTGTTTCCCATTTTACTATTCCTTTGATTAAAAGGAACGGCGATGATTTTACAGGATAAATATTCAGCCGGTTTCCAGGGAATTAAAATTTCTTTTTATCGATAATCTCCATAAAACCGCTTCTGAACTTTTCACTTACCGGGAGACGTTTTTCACCGATAAAAATATGGTTATCTTCTATTTTAACCAGCTGCTCTGTATTGATAATATAAGAATTATGAACCCTGATAAATGGCTGCAACAATTGTTGTTCAATATCTTTCAGTCTACGGTAAATGAGTAACTGCTCCTGCAAGGTCACTAATCTTACATAATCCTTTTCTCCTTCAAAATACAGGATATCTTTCAATGATATTTTCCGGAATGCCTTGCCAGATTTTACAAAAAAATAATCCTTGTCCGCTTCGGCGCTTATAGGTCTTTCCGGTTCACGTCTCGAAAAATAGGGTTCTATTTTTTGCACCGATGATAAAAAACGCTTTAACGTGATGGGTTTTAGCAGATAGTCTATAGTTTGAAAAGTATAACTTTCTACAGCATATTCAGAATAAGCTGTGGTAAAAACAATTTTGGTTTGAGGCGGCAATAAAGTCGCCAATTCCATACCGGTAAGCTGCGGCATATTAATATCCAGAAAAATAAAATCAACATGATTCTTTTTCAAAAAGGCCAGGGCCTCCAGCGCATCATAACACTTGGCCTTTAGCTCCCATTCCGTACTTTGTTTTATCAACAACTCCAGCAGGTCAACCGCATCCGGCTCATCATCAATAATTATACAGCTTAAGTTCATGCAAGTGGTATTTTTAAATAAGCATGGTATAGTTCCTCGTCTTTCCTGGTAGCTAACTCAAAATTTGAGCCATATAACATCGATAGCCTTTTTGTTAAGTTTGCTATCCCAAATCCGTTTGAATCTTTTGATCCGGCCGAGTTAAACCAGCGGTTACTTGTGCTGAAAAGCAGGTGGCCTTCTTTTTGAATCAACGATATATCTATCTGGTTTTGCTTACTCGATTTATTGATCCCGTGTTTGAAAATATTTTCGACAAAGGTCATCAGTAACATTGGCGGGATGCGTAATTCTGTCTGATACGATTTTTCGAAGTTAATAGACACACCATACCTGATACGGATTCGTTCAAGCGCCATATAGTTTTCAATAAAGGCAACCTCCGTTGTTAACGGCACTACATCTTTTGGACTTTCATCAACAAAATAACGCATGATATCAGACAAACGCTCTATCAGATTTGCCGAAGGAGGATCAACTTTGTAAACTTTGTAATATATGTTATTCAAGGTATTAAACAAAAAATGAGGCTGTACCTGCGATTTAAGTAAGTTGAGCTCGGCCTGACTTTTTTGCAGCATGATCTCTTCGGTTTGCTGTTTTAAAGTAAAGTAAGCAATGGAAATACGAAAAATAAGGCTGAGAATATAGATCAGGATCCCGCTTGGGACATAATAAAGCAAATTCAAAAACTTGATATGAATTGGCTTTATAATTGAAAAATGCTGATAAAGCACCAGGGATATATAACCTCGCAGCATCCCGACAACGACAAGAAGAAGTATCACCAGGATGCCATACCAAACAAACTTCTTTTTTTGATAAAACATCGGGTACAGGATCAGGATGTTCCCATAAATAATAATTGCGTAGGAAAACGTGCTGATTAGGGTAGATATTACTGATTTCCTGGCGCCATCCATCGGCAATGCTGAAAAAAAGATCAACAATAATACAGCAACCCAGATGAGCAGTTGAAGCAGCGTAGTACCGGGTCTCTTTATTTTCATATTCAAAAATACCAAGCTTTTATGTTTTAAGATACTCTTTTACGTGATTGAGCCATTATTCTATACAATTACCTTTAAAATTTAGATGGATGGGCAAAATAGCAGCAAAAGCCAGATTGTCGAATAAACAGCCCTTTTCATTAAGAATCAAATAGAGTGGGTCGAAAAGATTCGCAAAGATTATTTACAAAAAGCAGTTTTGATCATCAAAAATCAAAGCCATGAAATCAATCAAAAACACTTGTCTGCTTTTAATCGCGGTAATCCTGTCGGCTTCGGCCTATGCACAAACTCCTAAACCACGGGTAAGCCCGGCCGAATCCGTAACCGGAAAAATAGGGGATGCTACCATTGCCATTCATTACAGCAGCCCATCAGTAAAGGGTAGAAAAATCTGGGGTGGATTGGTGCCTTATGATACAGTTTGGCGTGCAGGTGCTAATGAAGCCACCACTTTTGAAACCGATAAAGATATTAAAATAGGGCATAAACAATTACCTGCTGGCAAGTACGGTTTTTTTCTGGTACCGAAAGAAAAAGATAAATGGATAGCTGTTTTTAATACAGTACCCAACCAGTGGGGTGCGTTTAAATATGATGCAACCAAAGATCAACTCCGGGTTGAAGTAAAAACCACCGCCCTGCCAGATGACCAGGAAATGCTCGTTTATAAGATAACCCCAAAAGGATTTTTATTAAACTGGGAAAAGCAGTCTGTTTTTATTCCGGTAAAATAATCTCATCAACCGAATTAAGACTTTTCTACCATTAACCAATTAAAAATCAATCAACATATGAAAAGGATTTCATTAATCACAGCAATATGCTTATTAATCATTAGCGTATCTTCCTGCAGTAAAAAAAAGGATACCCCCCCACCAGTTACCAATAGCGACACCAATTGGAAATTTGGAGCTTATACCTATACCAAAGGCACCTCATCACAAGGGAATAATGGTGTTTATAGCACAATAGTTGATGGCACCACCGATACCGAAAATTACGGCGCTTATTCGGGCAGTGGCTTAATTTTCTCTTGGAACCCTCTTGGCGCCGGTAAGTATACCATAACAACCTCCAACCTTGTCTTAAACAGCCTCGGTACTAAACTCATAAGCATTCAATGCCAAATTGGTACAGCAGTTAACACGGGCTCTACCAAGTATTCTTCAACGGCTAATACTAATGCTACTGCAGATGTAACCGTAGATGCAAATGGCAAATATCATATCAACATAACACAACCAGTGGTTTTAACTAAAGACGCTATTATTGGAGGTGGTGTACAAGGTGCTGCCGATACCTATCCATTAACGGTGAACAATGCCTATTAAGCCATTCCCAATCATCAACCAATTAAAAGCCATCAAAATGAAAAATATTCTTTCATTAACCTCTCTTTTCATATTTGCTTTTATCGTGCTTTCGTACGACAAAAGCGGGAGGAACAAGATTTTCTCCCCTCCTACAAATGGTCATAGCTTAAAACTTAAAACAAAGATTACAGGAATCGTATCCACAGGTAATTCAGCATTAATAAATCTGGCATTTAATGGAGCAGAAACTGCCGATCCCGCAACTAAAACGCTTTGGAAAATAAATAGTGCTTCGCAATAAAATCAATCACTTGAGTATTCAACGCGACGGCTTTTCCGCAAGGTAAAACAACCTCTGTCACGGTAGAATCAATGGTATTTTTATTCTCCTATGCTAAGTTATATTTTACAGATACAGAGCTGCTATATTACCGGAGTCAATAATGATGTCTACTAACAATGTGAATCGTTAGTAATGACTGGTACCTAAAGTCATAGAGCTCTTTTACTTTCCATTTATTAAAAAATCCATACAGATGAAACTGTTTAAGTTTAAATTATTAATAACCATGTTCATGCTTTCGGGGATGTGCAACAATCTATATGCTCAAAATAATGGAAAGATAACAGGTCAGGCAAAAGACGCTCAAACCCATGAAGCCATATCCTTTGCTACCGTGGCTTTAACAAATCCTACTACTAAAGCTAATATCCAGGCAACGCAAACAGATGCCAACGGTAATTTCACAATGGTGAATTTACCGTCCGGGACATTTACACTCCGGTTAAGCTATTTGGGTTATAACGCAGTTGTTAAAGAAAACATCAACATCAGTTCATCGGCCGATGTTGTAAACCTGGGCGAAGTGCCAATGAGCTCATCTCCTAATAAAGTGTTAAATGAGGTAACCATTACCGCCAAGAAACCAACTCTGCAAAACAAAGACGGAAAAAAAGTTTTCGCTGTAAATCAAAGCCTGGTAAGCCAGGGGGGTACCGCTGCCGATCTGTTACAAAATGTACCCACGCTCCAAATTGATGTAAATGGGAATGTGAGTTTACGGGGTTCAACCGGGGTAAAAGTATTGATCGATGGTAAACCGTCGCTTATTGCAGGCGGCGACGTTACACAAATTTTGCAGTCCATTCCAGCCAGTTCTATTGAAAATGTGGAAGTAATTGCCAATCCATCTGCCAAATATGATGCCGAGGGCCAGGGTATCATCAATATTATTTTAAAGAAGAACAGCAAAGCAGGGTTTAATGGCTCGGTGACCGCTTCGGCAGGCACACGCAATAATTATAATGGTAGCGGCGCTTTAAGTTATCAAACAGGCAAAGTAAATGTTTATGGAAATTACAGCTTGCGCGATGGGGACACCTATAGCAACGGTTTCCAGTATCTTACCTTTTTACAGCCAACAGATGCTACCGTTTATTCCAATGAAACCTTCCCTTCTACTACGCATAACAGAATACAAAATGTAAAAGCAGGTGTTGATTATTCACTAGCACCCAAAAGTATCCTGAGTGTTTCGGGTAGTCTCAACCTACGCAACACCCACCGCGATGAATTATTAGAAATCAATAACCTGGATGCCAACAACGCACTCCTGCAATTAAGCCATCAAAACAACACAACGAACAGTAATGGAAAAAGTTATGAACTGGATCTGGATTATAGCCAGCACTTTAAAAAGCCCAAAGAGGAATTAACCTTCAATTTTTCCTATTCTCATGGCACTTCCCGTAATCTTCAGGTTTATCAAAACCATTCAACCACTATAAGCATCCGTGGGCCAATACCTCCGGATCCGGATCCTTTAGAAAGTGATATATGGAACAATGGGAATAATTACAATATACAGGCCGATTATATATTACCCACAGGTAAAACCGGACAAATATCTGCCGGTTATCGTAGCCAGATCAGCCTGGGCAACAATAACCAGTACGCGTATGATTTAAACCATGGAACTCCCAGCCCAATTTATCCGTTTACTAACCTTTTCAACAGCAATAAGCAGATCCATGCCATCTACTTAAACTACCAGAACCAGATCAGGAACTTTAATTATGAAATAGGTTTAAGGGCTGAGGACTCTCATTTAAACGCAACCTATACAGGCTACGATGCCAACAACACATTATATAATACACCGATAAGAGTACCCAGTAAAGGTTTGTATCCCAGTGTGTTTTTAACGCAGAAATTGAGCGGCGATCAACAATTGCAATTTAGCTTTACCAACCGGGTAACAAGGCCTACCCCAAGAGAGCTTAATCCATCCACAGATTTTTCTGACCCTACAAATTATGAAACGGGTAACCCGAATTTGATACCGGAAAGCATCAACTCTTTGGAACTGGGGTATAACAAAAACTGGAAAAACATTTCATTTACATCAAGCCTCTACTACAGCAGGCTTAATAATGTCATTAAACATATTGAGAGTGCGCCGGTTAACGGGGTTATTACTACAACCGCCCAAAATTTAAAGCATTCTAATACCACAGGACTAGAGTTGATAGGGCATTTTGATTTAATTAAAGCCTGGGATTTTACCGCCAATGCGAACATTTTTGAGCGACAAAATGATGCAGCGCCTCAATTTGGGATAGCGGCAAACAGTGGCTTAAGCTGGAATGCGAATATTACCAACAATATCACCATTGTAAAAAGTCTTGCCGTACAAATACGGGCAGATTATCGCGCCGCTGATTTTATTATTCAGGATAGGAACCGCCCGGCATTTGGCCTTGATGCAGGCGCCAAATACGATTTTTGGAGTAATAGAGCATCCTTAAGTTTTAATAGCGTTGATATTTTCAATAGCCGTAAATGGGCGTTTTTAAGAAGCAGCGATGCTTTACTCCTGGATTTTCAGCGACGGACCCTTGGCTCAAGAGCCACCTTAAGCTTTACCTATCATTTTGGCAAAAGCACTGGAGTTCACAAACCAGCTAAGAAAAAAGAAGATAATCCGGACAAGCGCATTGATGATGCTTCCTAGGTAGAAAAAAAATATGTTTTCAGTCAATACTACAATTCTTCACTCGTTCTTTAGATCAGTTAGTAGAAATTAGGCATTCAGAAGAAAATGCCTAATTTATTAGGTCGGTTAATAAAGTACTCCAGTTATTTAGGTAGTTCCACGTAGAAAAATGTCCCATTGTTTTGCTTGCTTTCAAACCAGATTTGTCCTCCATGGGCCTCCACAATCTGTTTGGAAATGGCCAGCCCCATACCAAAGGGTTGTTCACCGGCAGTTCCGGGTCTTTTGGCTTCGGTGAACATATCAAATATTTTATCGTGCATTTCTGTGGGTATACCTATGCCGTGATCTTCGATGGTTATCAATACGCTATCTTCCTTACTGACCATCTGTACATTGACAACAGCACCGCTGGGACTGAATTTAATAGCATTTGCGATCAGGTTACTGATCACGCGCCACATTTTTTCCCGGTTAACACTGATGGTGAGATGGTCGGCAGTTAACATGATCTGCTGTCCCTTTGCTTCGGCTTTAAAATATAAAAGCTCCACACAGTAATGCAGCAGGGTAAACATATCAACCGGTTCCAGTTTAAGCTCTTCGAGCCGGGTATGAATTTGCAAAAGGTCATCAATCAGGTTCAGAGAATTCTTTCCGGAAGTTTTGATTAGTTCCAGCATGGTGCGGTCATCACCGGGTCCGCGTTTATTGTCAAGCATCATGGTAGCCACAGTCATCATGGCGCCTACGGGATTGCGCAGGTCATGTGCCACCATTTTCATCATACGGGTATTGTCTTCCTGGCTTTGCTCTAACGCAGTAAGCGTTTTTTGCATCTGCGTATTATATTCACTGATCTTTTGATTCAGTTTGGTTAGTTCTTTGACGCTATTCCGGTAACGCTTCAGGTTATACCATACCAATAGTAAAATAATAATCGTCATTACCGCAAAAACAATGATCGCAGCCAAATAAGTGCTTTTTAACTGATCATTTTTAGCTAATAATGTTAACCGGTATTCCTGTTCTATGTTCTTAAAACCCTGGTCTATATCAGCAATCTTTAACCCCTTGGTGACCTCATCAAGCGAGTCGCTCATCTGATCATATTGCTGAATATACTGGTACGCCTGAGCAATCTGGTGGGTCTTATCGTAATATTTCCATTTTAATTTTTTCCATTTCAGACGATTATCTGCATTACTCTCACTTTTTCCACGCCCTGTAAGCAAATCATGCTCAATTTCGCCCAGTAAAGAATCAGCTGCCGCATACCGTGAAAACTGAATATACAAGCTTGCCAGTTTAAGTTGGGCCGTTTGTGCGTCTTCGATAGCGTAACCCTGACGATTATTGATACGAATACTTTCCTTCAAGTATTTTTCAGATTCAGGGTAGTTACCCATCAAAGCATAAACACCACCTAAATTCCCGTATACTACTGCTCGCGCCGTCTCTGCAAACTGCTTCTTATCCGGAAAACGCCCGGCATTACTGTCAATAAAGTTTAGCGCGCTTTTATAATAATAAACAGCACTATCAGGAACACCTGCCTGTTCAAAACATAAAGCGATGGTATTAAGATGTGACTGCGGATAAATAAACAAATTGCTAAAGCCCGCACCAGCCTTACAATGGCTACTTTCGGCAAAAGCCTCTTTAAAATATGGAATAGCTTTCAAATAGTTACCCTGCTTATAACGCACCATCCCTAATTGATAAGTGATCTGGCAATAACTGCAGCTATCCAGGTTTTTTTGAGCAAAAAGCTTACCATCATAATAACATTTAAAGGCATCAGCATATTTTTTTTCAACCATCAAAACATCGCCTTTGGCAAATATGGCACCGGCATATTCTTTTTTGTACTGCAGCTCCTTACCACTCAATATCGACAACATGCTATCAGCATATAACTTTTCCTTAACCAGGTTTTTGTTGTAGTACAGGTAATAATTAGCTTTCTGATTATATTTTTTCCAGAGATCAGTAACACCCGGATTAGGAAAAACCTGGTATGCCGAGTCGAGATAAATAATGGATCGTTCCAATTGTCCGGTATTGAGCAAAGTACTGGCTTTATCGATAATGGAATCGGCAAGCGCCGGATGATTGGGATTTTTTGTGGATACCTGTTTGCAGGCAAATAAAAACAGAATACAAGTTAACAGGAGCCTCCAATAGCTCCATTTTATTAATTTAGCAGGATATAAGCATAATGGCAAAGGCATAAGCTAAACATTTGATAGCAATTATAAAAGGTATACGGACACGGCTTTAGTAAAGTTAAAATTTGTCTTTTACAAGCAATTAAGTTACTCAATTGCTTTTGCCGAAAAAAATTAAAGTAGATTATTAGATAAAAGGGGTATTTATCTGTAACTAATTTTTTAAGAAGTATATGCCAAAGTACTTTATTTTCGTCAGGTTTTTTTATTCATATCCATTTTTTAAAACGAGCATCGCACCGGGTTGAAAGTCAAGATCAATAAGGCCATCTTTAAGGGTACCTATTTCAACATCCTTTTGGCTTTGGGCAAACCAGGTTTTGAATGGAAGTTTCAATTTAGTTTTCCCTCCTTTTTCTGATACAATTTTAACTTCATCAATTTGGCCGCCTTCTTTCTTAATACTGACCAGGAAAGCCCCTTCGGTGCGTAAATTTTCAAACGAAAGATTTTTCCATTCAGCTGGTACGGCCGGTGTTATCTCGATAAAGCCTGCATAACTTTGCAGCAGCATTTCCTGCAAACCCGAAGCAAACGCGAAGTTGCCCTCCAATGTAAAAGGACGATATTGAAATTTGGAATAGCCCGATTTGGTTTGGTCGCCATTTAAATGAAAACTATTGATAGAGCAAAAAGCCCTGGCAAAAATGGTTAGGTCTTTAGCCGCACCCTGGCCATCTTTTGCCCGGGCTTTCATATTGGCCAACCAGGAATAGGAATAGCCGCACCAATACGCGGGTCCCACGCTATCCAGCAAATGGATAGAGTTTTTGATAACTGACTGCGTTTTTTCGCCGTCTTCCCATTTCAACAAGCCCAGCGGATAAATACTTAACATATTAGAAAAATGCCTGTGCGATTGATTGTACGCCATGGAAGGCGCAAACATCAGCTCATTGGCTGGCGTAACTGCGAAATCATCAAACTGGTCATATATCTTTTGCCAATGTGCAGCTTCGGTTTTTTGATCCAGTTCTGTAGCCAGCTCTGCTGCTGCTTTGAAGGTAAATTTCATCAATGCCAGGTCGTAGTTGGTATTTTGATGAAACCAGGCCGTGATATCGTTATCATTGATCTCGGGACTGGAACTGATAGGTAATTTACGATGGCCATTATTATCCAAACTTGTCAGACTTTCAATAAATTGGGCTGTTGATTTTATCCATGGATAGGCGCGGGTACGCAAAAAGTTTTTATCCATACTGTAGCGCCATTGCAAATAGTAATGCTGCCCCAGCCATGAAGATACCGTTGGCGAAAGTGAATACTGTATCCATCCTCCCATTTCTGTACCATTCATCGTGGTAACACCCGGTACGGCCAAGCCGCTCTTACCAAAATACATTTTGGTATACCGCTCGTAATTAGCTTTATTGGCATCCAGATGGTTCAGGTAGGCCATACCCTCATCCAGGTGATTGGCGCTATAGCTGGGCCAATAGCTTAATTGGGTATTCAAATCGTGATGGAAGTCGCCTTTCCAGGGTGGGAGGCGGCCATTATCTGCCGTCCATACGGCTTGCAGGGAGATCGGCGGTGCACCTACTCTTGATGCCGAACCAAATTTGTATTGCTCCAGGTACCACTGTTTTTCTAACAGGGCATCCGGTATGTGGATAGCCGATTTGCTCCAGAAATTATCCCACCAGTTTTCGTGTGAGTCATAATCGGTCTGAAATCCCCGTTTTAGTGCGTTTGTGGAAACTACAGCAGCCGTTGGATTAATTTTTTTAGCAGGATACTGTGACGAGATAGTCCACACGCCCTCTATAGTACTTGTATTTACTTTACGCCAGCTTACATTGATCTGGTAAGTAAACCCACCCCAGCCTTTTTGTTTGTAAGTAATGCTATTGCCTTGCTGGCTGATTGTTCCGGCCGGATAGCCCAGACGCGACAGGTCATCACCACCTACAGGATCACCAGATATCTTTACTTCTCCCTGGTACTTTGGAGCGATCAACTTGGGTTCAAAACCGGTTTTGATATTTTCAAACCTAAACCAACCTACCGGTGCTGTGGCATGTACAAAGGTTTTCAGTACCACTCCGTTTTCCCACTTAACCGTGCATAAGGCATTGGGCAGATGCAGATTGACAGACTTTACATTACCCCAGTCCTTGGTATCAAATTCCAATGCACCGCCAGGAATTTTGGAAGGCGCAGGTTCATGGTCGTAAGGTTCGTCCAGATACTTTTGCACGGGTGCATAATCTTTTTTATTGACCTGGTTAATTACCCATTGATAGCTAAATTCTTTACGGTGCAGCCCCTTCATGGGGCGTAAGTCCCAAAGATCGGCTCTATCCAGCGAAAACCGTAAATGATCGGCCCGTTGCCATACCAAAGCCCCTAGCATACCGTTACCCAGCGGAATAGCTTCATCCCATCGCCTGGCCAGAGTATCAAATTGCAGGTCATGGTTTACCGCATTTTGTGCCGATACACTGTTATAAAATAGAATGCAGGTGATGATCAGGATTACTTTTTTCATAGGTATAATAGTTACAAACCAGGTACATCATCGCCCGGGGTTAGCGACTTTGTTTTTTGATGACAAGATAATTAATTACTCAGGGTTTTGATATATGCCGATACAGCCTTTGCCGTAATAGTATAAAATGCAGGCCCTGCCAACAATGTTATTCTTTTTACAGGTGCAAGGTTGCTATATTTTTTTTGTTTCAGAAAGAGTTCTGTTTGGTAAGCTTCTACCGCTCCTTTAATAACATTGGTGGCGATAAGCCCGGTGGGAGAATCCAAACCGCCATCCTTCAGATCACTGGCGTGTGCATAGCTGCTTACACCCAAACGCAGGGCTTCCCTCATACCTGTATTGCCAACACTCACCATCAGGTCGGGCTTAAAATCGGCCTTATTGCCCAATCCAATCAGCAGTAACTTTTTTGCGGGGATAGTACCAGGAGGCGGACTCAATAATAAAGTTTCTAAAGCATGGCCTTTAAATTTTCCGCTTTTGCGCAGTTCGGTAATTAAGCCGTTTAGCTGGCGGTCGATATGAACCAATCCGTTTAATGCCGGCGGCAAGGCAGGCGGAGATTTATAAATATCCCCTTCCTCATATTCAAATACGCATACAATTTGCAAGGGTGTTTCTTCGGCAGAAGGGCTTTGAACTGTTGCGGCTATGGTTATACCGTTTACCTGTCCCAACGCCGATGTTGTACCAATTGCCGGTAAAGTATCTTTAGCTAATTTGGTTTCCTGGGCATTTAAACGTGTACCGCACAGCGCCAGTATCAGTAATGGAGTAACAAACAAGCAAGATGGATAGATTTTTCTCATAGGGATACCGGTTAAAATGGTGGTCATAAAGTTAAAAACTTATCTATTAAATTATCACCCAATACATCATCATATTGGCTATTCCGGATAATCCCTATCTTTGAAATATGGGTATCATTAACTACGCTACTTTTATTGTCGCCTCTTTTCTGTTCATTATTTCGCCGGGGATAGACACCGTATTTATTTTGAACAAATCCATTGCCCAGGGGCATAAAGCCGGCCTATACGCTACGCTGGGTATCACCACCGGTGTGCTGGTACATACTACTTTGGCTGCTTTTGGTTTGTCGCTGATCCTGGCACAATCGGCTATGGCTTTCAGTATCATCAAGTATGCCGGAGCTGCCTACCTGATTGGCATGGGTATCACCAAATTATTTGCCGGTGGAAACATGATTAAACAGGATGGACAAACACCATTGGTTTCTACCCGGAAAACCTATGTTTCAGCGGTATTTACCAATGTACTTAACCCCAAGGTGGCCATTTTTTTCCTGGCATTTTTCCCACAATTTATACGGCCGGAATATATTCATAGCGCCAGGCCATTTATTTTCCTGGGGATAACCTATGCCGTTATGGGTTTGCTGTGGCTTTTGGTATTAACTTTTTTCGCGGGTTCATTTTCGGTCAAACTCAAAAACAGTCCGCTGATAGGTACCTGGCTGAATAAATTTTCGGCTATAGCGTTTGTGCTGATGGGGATTAAAATTGCTTTTACCAAGAGATAACCATCATTATTAATTTAGGTTGACACAGCAAAAAGTGGGTTTACATGGGTTTACACTTTTTGGTATAAAATTCAACTCAAATTATTGATAATCAATTAATTAAATTTATTTTAGTGAAAAAAGTGTAAACCCACTTTTTCATCGTAAAGCGTTTCTCTGATATACTCGACAGAATGCCACAACGAAAACGTTATCGTAAATAAATACCTGAAGATAAGGTTTTTATAAACCCGAATAAATAAATTTGAGTAAACCACTAATTAACCTATACTTTATAAACCCAATTTTTTCGCGACAACCGCCCGGGCTGTTTGTTGCTATTCCTATGCATTTTATAAACCAATTAATAACATAAACCAATTTTAAAATGACGAAAAACCATCTCCTAAAATCCGGATGATCACGCTGCTATTTGCAGCACAGGTATATCTATACAAAAAGCAAGGCATTTCGGAGTGCTGCAGCTACACCCTATTAGGGTGTTTATCATAGATATACAGATCAAAGAATTAACTAAACCAAACCTATAAACCAAATTTCTTGAGCTATGAGAAAGAAAACCACCTACTGGCTGTCCTTTGCCTGCCTGTTTATCCTGTGCGCGTTCCTGTGCCAGTGTAAAAAATCAACCATTAAAGGCAACACACCAGATGCCACACCACAAACCAGCCCTCGTGCGGTAACTACTTTTATCCATCCCGGCGTAATCAACACGCAGGCTAATCTCGACCTGATTGCCTCGCAGGTAAACAGTGGCGATGCCACCCGCACGGCTGCTTACCAAAAAGTACTTGATTTTATCAGCAACAATGCCTTACCTACTCAGTTTTACGCTACGGTTTATGTAGGATCAAACGGGCATACCAGTCCCTCAAAAAGTCAGATCCGGAAGGATGCCGAGCTGGCCTATGCACTGGCCCTTCGTTTTGCCAAAACAGCCGATATCACCTATGCCAACCAATGTATCGCGATACTAAACGGCTGGTCTTACACCTTCCAGAATTACGCCCCTATTGATGCCTCTGATAACCCTAATCAGCCTGCCCTGGAAGCCTCCTGGACCACTCCCAGCTTTGTAGCAGCCGCCGAAATTATCAGGTATTATAAACCTAATGGCGTATCGGCAAACTGGTCAGCTACGGATATTAACAAGTTTAACGACTATCTGAACAATGTCAAAAACAACTACATCAACAACGTACCCGCCTATAACAACAACTGGAACGTATCTGCCGGTTATGCTAAAATGGCCATTGGTGTTTTCCTGAACAGTGCCAGCGTTTTCCAGGCAGGCGAGGATATGATCAATGCTGTTATGCCGCAGGTTATACAAAGCAATGGCACCATGCCCGAGCTTTGCGACCGCCAGGATTGCGTACACTACCAATATTCACTAACCGGCCTTACCTATGCAGCCGAAATTGCGAACATGCAGGGCGATGGCTCGCTTTATACCGCGCTCTCCAACCGCATCAGCGCTGGATATGATTTTGAGCGCAGCGCCTATAACCAAAGTACCGGTTGTAACTATTGCTCCACTTCGAGCCCTATTTTCCCGGGTGTTGAAGTGGCGTACTATCATTATGGCACTGCCAATATGCTGTCATTAAGAAATCAGCAGGCCCCGTTGGGTGTACCTAATGATAATACCTTTTTAGGCTTTACCTCTTATACCCACTTTAATCTGGGTGGCAGCACTACGCCGCCAACAGGTTCCAATCCACCTATTGGTTCGGTTATATCCCTTAAAGGCTTTAACAATGCTTATGTAAGCGGCGAAAATGGTACCCAGGCCATGACCTGTACCCGTACTACCGCAGGCGATTGGGAGCATTTTACTGTAATTGATGCCGGCGGTGGTAAAATATCCCTGCGCAGCATGGCTAAATATGTATCCTCAGAAAACGGCACCATGGCTATTACCTGTAACCGCGCAACTGCCGGCGATTGGGAAAAGTTTGACTGGGTACCAACCTCTGATGGTAAAGTTACCCTGCGGGGCAACAATGGCTTATTTATCAGCAGCGAGAATGGTACCCAGGCCATGACCTGCAACCGGGCCACTGCCTCGGGGTGGGAATCATTCACCGTTGGGAATTAGTATGAAAATATTAATAACAAAGCCCCTGACTCAGAAGTCGGGGGCTTTGAACAAAACTTTTTAAAGTTCTATTTTAACATTTTGCCGCCCGGAAAGCCACTCAAAATGCACCAAAAAAGTTCAAATTTTAGTCAAAACCATCGATTTTAACACGTTTCTAAAAATTCTTGACAGGATTTTTAGAATTTAAAAAGTATTAAATAACTATTACTCTACCCCAATTTTATCCTTTAGCTGCTGGTTTTTTGAATCGAAAACCGTTTCGACCGGGATAGCTAAATGATTGATATGACCATCATCTAAAAGCACTTTTTGCTCCTTCACAAAACCGGTAACATCTTCAATCAGCCTGATCTGTTTTTTACCGAAACCAGCCAAAGCTTCTCCTTTTAATCCAATCTGGATGGCTCGGCGCTGCAGTTTATTTCCATAAGGGTTATGGTCCGGATCCCATTGCAGCCTGACCTCCTTTGTGGCCAGGTCACTTTTCCATTGTTCATGGCTTTCATGGTATAGGGAGTTAAATGATGATAAAACCGCCTGCTCAAGTATGTTTTCGAAATCAGACTTCTGTATCCAAAGCGCCAGCACCCGTTCCTGATTTTCCTTTTCGGCCCAGCCGCAACGGTACATCATCCATAAAAAACCTGGCTTTATCCACGACATCCGGCTATAACTAAAATCGGGGCCGCCCAGGTACTGGTTCGCTACCGCGAAATCGGCAATGCCGTGTTTGTATGCCTGGTAAACTACTATCAGATCATCCTTCTGGTGCGCCAATATCCTTTGCCCGGCATCAGGGAGCCTTTTCAGGCTATCCTGGTATAGTTCTGTATCTATTTTCATATAAACCAGAGCTTTGTTTGAGGTGAAAAATATTCGGCGAGCTCTTCCGGATCTGGTGAAAACCACTCTTTGATATACTCCAGGGCCTTCTGGGCCGAGTCGTTAGTTTGTGTCTCCAAAAACTGTATGGTTTCATGTAGTCCGGCAAACATCACCAGTTGGGTATCAAAACCACAGTAAGTATCAAAATCGGCATACTTTGCTTCCCATATCTTCAAACAATCCTCTATATGGCCATGCAAGCCTAAAATATAAGATGCCAGCATCAGATCCTCTGCAGGCATATCGCCGTTGGGCTGTTTTCGTATTTCGATAAAAGTATCCAGAAGTTTTATGGCAAACTCCCGATCATGTTGTTGTTTGAAATAATTAACTAAAGCAGCTCTTAATTCGGGGTCATTCTTAATATGATTGATCGTTTCTTCACCAATATTATTGGTTTGGTGAAAATCGTTTAAAATTGTGTCTATATTCATTAACTATAATATACACAAAATCTTACACTTTTACAATACCTTACTTCTTCCCAAAACTCCCGGCCAGCTCATTCAATTTTGCCGGGCTGATGGTTTGTGCGCCATTACTAATCACGATACGATAGCGGAAAGTTACCGATTCCCCTTTTTTAAGTGTCAGGTTCTTTTCTGATTTGCCGTTGGTAAATATTTTTTCGCCAAGGGGATTGGCGGCGAACAGTCCATAACCCCTGGCATGCCAGAAGGTGGGGTAATTTATGTTTTTAGGATGATCGATGATAGCGATGCTTACCGAGTCGGCACCCATTTTGCCGTAAACCTTGCACCATACGCCCCGGGTGCTCCAGGCATCGTTACCGGTTTTGCCCGCGCTGGTGAGGTAAGTGCCGTTGGCGATATGATCTTTACCACCTTTTACCACGGTTACGTTGCCCTTGTCGTCGGTATATTTTTGGTCGGCCGTGTCTGGGATTTGCAGTTCATGGGCAAAACGTAAACCAAGCAGGCCGTCTTTGGCATCTTTAAAAAGAGCATCTTTATCGGCGGTCAGCGTAGTATACCTGTCTATAACGCGCTGGTTGGCATCGCCGCTAAATTCAAAGCGGGTGGTTTCTTCCAGGATCACCTCTTTTTGCTGGTTGGTCCAGTTGGCGTGGTAGCTCAATACGCCTGTGCTTCCACTCTTGGTTTCCAGGATCTTATCCGTACGGATCCAGCCATAAGCGTGCTTTTTGCTTTGAGGGATAGCGTAGGAATTGTTCCAGAAATCGAGCCCGTTAAGGTTTTCGAAATTGAACCAGATACCGATGTGATGCGGATGATCAACCGGATCACCTGGCCGTGGCATCAGCGGGAAACCACGGGTTACCACGGTACCTTCAGCGGTATACAAAGGATATAACACAGGCTTTTCCAGTGTATCGGGAAACAGGAAACTGGTAAAAGGTTTACCGCCGATAGAAATATCTATTTTGTCCTTTGATACTTTGACGATCTTTACCGATTCAGTCTTTTGAGCCTGGGCTAATGAGGATATCGTTGTAAGGATGGCGATGCTTAAAATTTTTATGGTTCTCATAGTATGGTTTATTTTTTAACACAGCCTGTTCAATTCCCTCCCCACGGGAGGGGTGCGCAGGGTCGTGTAGTGGCAGGGAGGGATTTATGCGCCCTGTAAAAACTTATCCGATTCGCTAAACCCCTACCTCCCCTTCCCCAAGGAAGGAATCGCACTTTCCTCCGCTTTTATTTCTATTTAATACGTAAACACCTTCCCGTTAGCCATTACTTCCTGCGATGCCTCGTCAAAAGTAGCTTTGTAGCCGGTATGTACGGCGGCGTTAGTCATGATATTGGCTATAGAATGACTGTAGCCAGCTTCAACAGGTGCATGCGGCTCTTTACGACTGCGTACACATTCCATCCAGTTGCGTACGTGGTTGGAGGTGAGTACGTCGCCGCCCGTATTGGCTGATGCCACTACTTTTTCGGTATTGGCCAGGTTAATCTCGGGCAGCAGGTTAGCCTGCATGTGCATGGCATCGGCCATTTTTTGTGTCAGGCCGCCTTCGGGCGAAACTTTGTTGGTGTTCAGGTTCAACTCGCCGCCGTTGGAGTAATAGATCTCGGCCGGGTGCTCATCGCCATTGTGCATGCGCGAGCCAAAAGTTACCTGGAAACCTGTAGAAGGATCATCCAGCGGACCATAATCAAAAGCTGCTAAAATGGTATCCCAATTTCTGCGGCCATCCTTCCACATGTATATCCCTCCGTTGGCTACCACACTGCGCGGATGTTTCAATCCGGTAAACCAGTGTACGGTATCAATCTGGTGACTCATCCATTGCCCGGGCAAACCAGAAGAATATGGCCAGAACAAGCGGTATTCCAAATATTTACGCGGATCAAAAGCCTCATAAGGACGGTTCATGATAAAGCGTTTCCAATCGGTATCTTCCTCTTTGAGCAAGCCCAGCAGCTCCGGCCTGCGCCAGCGACCTGGTTGGTTTACATTCCAGGTAAGCTCTACCATGGTGATAGGGCCAAATTTGCCCGAGCGTATAAAATCATTAGCCGCATGGTAATTGGCCCCGCTGCGGCGTTGCGAGCCTATCTGTACAATTTTGCCCGATTCCTTTACCGCTTTGAGCGCCGCACGGTTATCTTCCATGGTTTCGGCAAAAGGTTTTTCTACATAAGCATCACAACCTGCCTTTACTGCCTCAATGGCATGGCGGGCGTGCTGAAAATCGGCCGTGCTGATAAACACAGCGTCGACCGTTTTGCTGTCGTACATTTCCTCGTTATTGCGATAGGCTTTTACATTGTTCTGCATCTTCTCTTTCCAGATAGCCGATCCTTCCTCACGCCTTCTTTTCCAGATATCAGATACAGCCACCACCTCAAAATTGAGTTCCTTGTAATGGTTCATAAAGCTGGGGATATGTGAGCTGCGGTGCCTGTCTGAAAAGCCTACTACACCAACCCGCACACGGTCGTTAGCACCAATGATGCGTTTATAACTTTTGGCGCTCCAGCTGTTTTTGGCAAGCATTACACCGGCACCCGCCAATGCGGCCTGCCTGATAAAAGTACGGCGTGATTTTTCCATGAAGAATAGGTAAATTGGTTAAAAATGACCGGTCCGTTCAACCAGCTCAATCAAATATCGAAGAAAACTTATAGAAAAGCCAACATTTTAACTGTTAATGCTACAAGAATATACGGAAACGATTGCGTAAACTGGTTGTTACAAAAATAAAGTTTATGCCTATCGCTATCGCCAGCGAAAATCCACAACCCGGATGTTAAAAGAATTTGAATTAAATTCGCCTTTATAAAAGTCTGCATGATTAATGGCTACAACCACATTTGATTCTCTTATTCAACACGTACAAAAACGGGTTAGCTTAACGGAAGCAGAACTTGCCGAAATGCTTTCCTATTTCAGTGTTAAGAATATCAAAAAGAAACAGTTCATCATTCAACCCGACTTTGTAGCCCGGCACCGCAACTATATTGTTGAAGGCGCTTTTCGTGCCTATGTGATAGACGAAAAAGGTGAAGAGCGCACCATCCAGTTCGCCATTGAAGACTGGTGGATATCTGATTATAACAGTTACATTTATCAGCAACCCGCTACCATGTTTGTGCTGGCCCTGGAAGACAGTGTTGTTTTACGCATAGATCATGATCAGGAACAAAGGCTTAAAGCCGCCAATCATAAATTCGAAACCTTTTTCCGCATCATGGCCGAACGCTCTTCTGCTTTTATGCAGCGGCGCATCATATCTAATCTTACCCAATCGGCCGAAGAGCGTTATACCGATTTTTTAGAAAAATACCCGCTGGTTGCACAGCGCCTGCCGCAGTATGCCCTTGCCTCCTATCTGGGCATGACCACAGAGTTCCTTTCCAAGATCCGCAACAACAAGGTGCGCCGTAAAAGTTGAACTACTTCAACCATATTTCCTAATCTGGTTCATCGTTAAAAAATGGCGGCCTAAGCAACTTTGCTGTATTCAATAATGAATTTAAAAAGCAAAGATCATGACACAGAAATTGAAAAATAAAGTAGCCGTTGTTACCGGCGGCAGCAGCGGGATAGGATTAGCAACTGCCAAATTATTTGCGCAACAGGGTGCACAGGTAGTCATTACCGGTCGTAATACCACAAACCTGGATAACGCGATTGTCGAAATAGGCGCCAACAGTTTGGCCATACCCGGCGATGTAGCCAACCTGGCCGATCTGGACCGTATATATCAAACAGTTAGCGATAAACTGGGCAAAATTGATGTACTCATTATTAATGCCGCTGTTTATGTACTGGCTCCTTTAGCCAATTTTACCGAAGAACAGTTTGACAAATTAAGCGACATTAACTTTAAAGGCACCTTTTTTAGCGTGCAAAAGGCTTTGCCTTATTTAAATGATGGCGCTTCTATAGTGCTTACCTCATCGGTAGTGGCCGAAAAGGGTGTGCCTAACCACTCGGCATATGCTGCAACAAAGGCAGCCGTACGTTCATTGGCCCGCAGTTTTTCGGCTGAGTTACTTGATCGCAGGATACGCGTTAACGTGTTAACCCCTGGCCCGGTTGATACACCGGTTTTTGAAACTATCACCAGCACCAAAGCAGAAGCCGAAGCCGCCAAAGCCGGCATGGGTAATTTTACTCCGGCCAAGCGTGTAGCCTCTGCCCATGAAATAGCCGAAGCCAACCTGTACCTGGCGTCAGACGATTCGGCGTTTATGATAGGTGGTGAGATATTAATCGATGGCGGTATCAGGTCGTTGTAAGGATGATGAATAGTCAAAACAAAAAAGCGGCGGCCATTTTCATGACCGCCGCTTTTATTTAATTACTTATTCTTTTTATTATTTCTGAGGCGCTATCGGCTGTTGTTCCGGTGCTTTGCCTATCAGGTCCATAAACTGATCCAGTTTTGGCGTGATGATAATTTGTGTACGCCTGTTTTGCGCTTTACCGGTTGGAGTGCTATTATCGGCAATTGGGTTGTATTCACCACGACCGCCAGCTGTTAAGCGTTTAGGATCAACCTGGTAAGTATTTTGCAGGGCCTGTACAACTGACGATGCACGCAGCGCACTCAGATCCCAGTTGTTGCGGATATTTTTCTGCGAGATAGGCACATTATCGGTATTACCTTCTATCAGCACATCATAATTGCTGTAATCGGTAATGATCTTGGCAATTTTGCTTAGGGTTGCACCTGCTTTATCAGATATTTCATAGCTGCCAGATTTGTACAGCATGTTATCAGAAAGCGAAATGTAAACCACGCCTTTCAATACCTTCACATCAACATCCTGTGTTTCCTGCGGACTTAATGAACGGGTAAGGTTGTTGGTTAACACCATATTAAGCGAATCGCTTTTGCTTTTGGCATTTACCAATTGCTGTATGTAACGGTTGGAAGCGTTGATCTCATCAACCAGTTTAGAGATGTTTACGCTACCCTGGTTGCTGGAATTTAAACATTTGTCCAGCGCATCCTGTAAAGCTTTTACGTTTGAACGTTCAGATTTTAACTGATCTTCCAAACTGCTTACACGGCCATTGGCTACGGCCAGTGCCTGGGCGGTGGTTTGGTACTTCACGCTCAGATCGCGGGTGCTGTTCTGAAGCTGGGTATAGTTGGCATCCAGCTCTTTGTATTTTTTGGTGCTTACGCAACTTTGTCCAAGAACTGCTACTACAAGCAGCCCCAGGATGGATATTCGATATTTCATCATTTGATTTTTTTTATGCTTAAATATAGTACAATAAAGAATAACTAATCAGTTGCCGTAAAGTTTGTTTATATATAAATGGCAACAGCTTGTTAACGCTCATTTATGCGGGAAAGTACATATATCTGTTACAAAGCCATAAACTTATTTCCTATCTTGGCGGCACATTTATCTAATTATCTATCTAACAAATGAAAACATCTTTTAACAAAAAAATTAAACTAACCGCTATGATCTGCCTGTTTGCCGCTACCGGCGCTTTTGCGCAAAGTAATCCCGAGATGAAATGGTTTAACAAGCCAACAAAAGCGGCAGAAGGTAATGCCCAAAAGTTCACTTTCACGGTTGATCCGGGTACCGATTACTGGCAGGTGACGCACTATGGTTTTAAGCGCGATAATGGTCCGTTTTACTTCCAGGAAGCGGAGGGTAATTTCGAGGCCAGCGTAAAGATCACCGGCAGCTATCATGAACTGTTTCACCAGGCCGGACTGATGATCCGCATCGACGAAAAAAACTGGATCAAAACCGGTATTGAGTATGTTGACGGTGTGCAGAATGTAAGCGCTGTGGTAACCCGCGAAGTGTCAGACTGGTCGGTAGTGCCGCGTCATGACAGTCCGAAATCGGTGTGGTTAAAGCTGCTGCGCAAAGGCGATTATGTAGAGATCAAATATTCTTTTGACGGACAAAAATTTGATATGCTGCGTCTGGCCTACTTCCCGCCCAATGTAAAGGCCGAAATTGGTATGGTAGCCGCCGCTCCGGGCAAGCTGAGCTTCCCGGTAACTTTCGAAAATTTTAAGGTTGAAGCCGTAAAATAGGTAAAAGCTTTTAATAAGAAAGCCCCTTGACCAGTAAGTTAAGGGGCTTTTCTGTTTTTACAATTTTGTCCCCTCCCGACCTACTAAAAGGGTACCGGAGATTGCATAAACTATTCTCTAACTCAAGGTTTTTTGTGATTTTTAAGCTAACACACAAAATACCAACCTGAATTTCCATAGGAGGCACCTACGGAGCCTATTAATTCACACTTTGGGACTATAAACACGGGGCCCCGCTGGGGCCGGCAATTGTTTTATCCTATAAATCAGTATGCCTAACGCGCTGTTCGGCCTCAGAGAGGCTACGTGTTTATAGAAAAAATTGAAGAAATTGTGGACTCCAGCGGAGTCTCCTTTTTTGCCCTCTCCAGATCCCTTTCAGGAGACCCTGAGGTTGCATAAACCTGTCGTCTATAAGCCAGTCTATAACTCCGGGTCCTCTGCGAGAGACCCGGAGTGGACATTTTTTTCCATTCATTGCCGTTTGGCTTCAGCCAACGGCTAATCCGAATGATAAAAGGCTTTAGCCCAATTGAATTTGAGCATAAAACAGAAGCCCCTTAACTTAATGGTTAAGGGGCTTCTGTTTTATGACGAATATCGAGCGGCTTAAAACTTATACGTTAAACCCGCGCCAAAAATCTGTTTAACCTGTAAGGCTATTTTGGAAGTTCCATCTCCATTGGGTATCCGGGTTTTACCATCATAAATCAACTGCGCACCGGCATTTACGGTTACAAATTTATTTACTTTCATAAACAGGTTAATGGTATAATCGGTATAAATATCCCCGGGTTTGTGCAGGTAATCTGAATATAGTTTCAGGATGTTTTCCAGGCTGATGTTTTGTACCAGGTTAACCTTGTAGTAGGCATCCAACGAAGCGCCAAACTGGAACAGGCTTTTATGATCGGGTGTAACACCAAAAGCCCCAACATGTGAAAGTGAATCATTCTGAACAATAATGATACGTGCCGCGGCAGGCGAAATATTGACCCTGAAATTATCCGAACGTTTATACGCAAAACCCGGGCCGAAGGTAAGATATGCCGGAGCCAGGAAATTGGATATTAATGTTTTTGGCGTGGTATTATAATCATAGCCTTTGGTAAACTGTGATTGGAAGTTCATATAAAATGTATACAGCCAGTATTTGGATGCCTGGCGGCCAAGCAAGCTATTCAGGATGATACGGTCGTCGTTTTTGCGCCAGCCTGCATCCTGCTGTTTGCTTAAGCCATAGCCCAGGATCACTTTATTGTCCCAGCTCCAAACGTCTTTTTTATAATTAAAGTCGTAATTAAATATCAGGTTACCGGCAAAGGCATTTACACCACCAGCCGACCAGTTTTTGTACGAGCTTTGGCTGATCAGAAAAGTGTTTTCGCCGTGAATCTTCCACCTTTTGGCGGTATCGGGCGTTGGTGTGGGGGTTTGCGCATAGCTGATGGCTGCCATGCATAGTGCGGCTAATAATAGGGAAAGCTTTTTCATAAAGGTAAAATGTTTAATGGTTTTTAAAATATACCTGCCATTCATCCTACCCGCTGTAATAAGGTTTCCCTCATTAACTATCCGTTCTTTCGGATGCGATATTACTATCATTATCCTGACAGATACATGACAAATATCGCATTTATTATTTATTATTACTTTTAAATTAATAAGAGCCAACGTAAAGCCGGCTCTTATTATTTATCGAAATATTATATAATCCATTGCAATCATAAGGCAATCACCACTTTACCCCGGGTTTTGCCACCATCTACTTTATCCTGTGCTTTGGGGATATCTTCAAAGTTGTAAACTTCAGAAACATGTGATTTTAACTTTCCATCGGCCATCAGTTTGGCTATCGATTTCATATCCTCCCCATTTGATTCCACAGCTATGCGGTAAGTAAGCAAGTCTTTAGCTTTAGCCTTTTCGGCAATTTCACCCTCAAAAAAGGCCAACAGGCTTACCAGACGACCGCCGGGTTTTACGGCTTTAATAGAGCGCAGGATATGATCGCCTGGAATAGAATCGAACACGATGTCGGCATCCTGTACTTTGTCTTCAAATTTTTCCTGGCCGTAGTCAATAAACTCATCGGCGCCCTGGCTCAATATAAAATCCTTGCTTGCTGCCGATCCTGTACCTATTACATAAGCCCCAAAATGTTTGGCTATCTGGATAGCATAATGCCCCACACCACCTGCTGCCGCGTGGATCAGCACCTTATCGCCGGGCTGTATTTTGGCGTAGGTAACCAGTCCCTGCCAGGCGGTTAAGGCAGCCAGGGTAGCAGCAGCCGCATCGTTAAATGAGGTAGCAGCAGGTTTTTGGGCCAGATGACCGGCCGGGGCGGCCACGTACTCGGCATAAGCTTTGGCATGGCCCGGAAATTTAACCATCCCAAACACTTCATCACCATTTTTAAAATCGCTTACTTCGCTGCCAGTTTCTACTACCGTGCCAGCAACATCCCAGCCCAGTATCATTTCTTCGCCTAGCTGTGGCAACAGTTTCTTTTTGGTGTAGATCTCATTTTGCCGTACAAAACCGTCAACCGGGTTAATGCTAAGGGCTTTGGTTTGTATCAGCACTTCATTTGGTGCGATAACAGGTTTGCTGATCTCTTTTAAAATGAGTTTATCGGTACCACCGTTTTCACTTAATATTATAGCTTTCATATCTTTACTTTTGTATACCCCAAAGGTCGGGCCTGGCACAAGGCTAATTCCGGTACATTTTTGGGATAAAAAGGTAGTTTTTTAGGATATGCAGACCCGCCATATATTTAACCCCTTCGAGATCCTGTTTCTGCGGCTGGACGAATGCCCTATACGCACGCACAAACATTCGTTTTTTGAACTGGCCTATATTATGGATGGTGAGGGTACGCACAATATCAACGGTAACGATTTTAGGTACAAACCCGGCAGTCTTTACCTGCTCGGTCCGCTCACCACGCACCATTTTACCGTTGAAAAAACCACCTCTTTTGTATTTGTATGTTTTAACAACATCTACCTGAAAGGGATAACCACCGGCAACGAAGAACAGCATAGCCCCGAAAACTGGATGCACAAACTGGAATATATTTTTCAGAGCAAGCAGGATCAGGGCGAAATCATCCGCAATGAGCGCGATAAACCCCTGGTGGCGGCCATTATCGCCGGGCTCGCGGCCGAGCACGAACAAGGCCCAAACATGCAAAAGGAGCTGGTACAGCAACTCATCAATACGCTCATCACCATAGTGGCCCGCAACATCACCATCAAATGCGACGCCAAAACCGGGGGCGATACCATTGCCTTACAGATCATCAACTATGTGCACCTGAACATTTACGATGCCGAAAAGTTGAAGGCCGAGAACATTGCCGAGCATTTCAATATCTCCACCAATTACATCAGCGAGTATTTTAAAAAACAAACCGGCGAAAACCTGCAGCAGTTTATCATCAATTACAAACTATCGCTGGCCGAAACGCGGCTGCGCCACAGCAATATGCGCCTGAACGAAATTGCCTATGAACTGGGCTTTACCGACGAAAGCCATCTCACCAAAACATTTAAAAAATACAAGGGAGAATCACCGGCACAATTCAGGAAAAACATACGGGGAAATGATCAAACCCCGAAATTTAAAGTAGCTTAAAACCGTATCTTTTACTATGGCCCACTTCAAGCAGTTTGCTTTTAAAAAATTTGGCTTCTTTGATTTTCAGCATGATATTCTGCAAAAGCTTCAGCAGGACGATTATAGCGGCTTTATCAAAATAGTTTTTGTAAAAGCTGGTGGCAAAGTAGTGATCGATTTTACCGATTACCAGCTGGAGCAGGATGCCTTGTTTTTTATCAATGTGGGCCAATATCACCAGTTCTCGGAAAATTGCGTGGGTACGATGATCTATTATAACCGCGATTTTTATTGCGTGGAGATACATGATAAGGAAGTAGCCTGCGATGGCATTCTGTTTCATAATGTGTATGAAATTCCGGTGGTTTTGCTGAGCGCCCAATCGTCACTTACGGCGCAGCACCTCATTGGCGAAGTAAAAAGTGAATTTGAGCGCGATGATAGCTCCATGGAAGAAATGCTGCGGATATTGCTCAAACAGCTCATCATTAAATCGACCCGCTTGTGGAAACAAAGACATCAGCAAACCAGCGAGGATGCCGGTGCCGAGGCGGAGTTTACCCGTACGTTCAGTCAGCTGGTAGAGTGGCACTATACCCGGCACCATACCGTAGCCGACTATGCCGATCTGCTCAACATCACCCCCAAAGCGTTGAACAAACGCATTACCCGTTATAGCAATACCTCGCCCAATGACCTCATCAAAAACCGCATCATCATGGAGGCTAAAAGGCTGCTGGCGCATACCAACCTGAGTGTAAAAGAGATCGGTTACAAGTTAGGTTATGATGATCCATCCTATTTTATCCGCCTGTTTACCAAGCAGGCCAATACCTCGCCGCAAAGTTTCAGGCAGCTTTATGCCCCCCAGCCCCAATTAAAATAAAAATAATGAACATTGAATAGCCAATGTCGAATAATGAAGTAAAACCTCGATGTTGGATATTAAAATAGAATAATGAATATCGAATAATGAAGTAAAACTTCGATGTTCGGCATTCAAAATTCGATGTTCATTATTAAATCTCTTCGTTTTTACCTTTATAAGCCCTCCGGGGAAAAACGTCCTATACATGTCTACATCTGTGCATTGAGTGGCCTTTGTTAGCGCTATACCTTTGTTATGTCAAAAGAAAGAAATACAAAACATTAAAACATAACATCATGAAAACACAAGCCAACATCAGCAAACCAGCTTCAGTTATCCTTACTTTAACTACAGGCGTTCAACCTATTGATCCAGCACAGGATCCGCACATCGAAAGCAATGTTAAAGCGTTTTTAAATGTGCTTAACTCAGGCGACGGTAAACCGCTCGAAGAACTTTCACCCGTTGATGCCCGCGCGGTACTCACCGGCGCGCAGGAATCGGTACAGTTTGATTATACAGACATCACCGTTACCGAAAAAACTATTACTGCCGATGGTCAGCCCCTTTTATTACATGTTGTAAAACCTGCCGGTGCAACAGGTGTGTTACCGGTGTTCATGTTTTTTCACGGTGGTGGTTGGGTACTGGGCGATTTCCCTACACACAAACGCCTGGTTCGCGACCTGGTAGTAGCATCAGGCGCAGCCGCGGTATTTGTAAACTATACGCCATCGCCAGAAGCGCAATACCCAACTGCTATTAACCAGGCTTACGCCGCCACCAAATGGGTAGCCGAAAACGGTGCCGAAATTGGTGTAGATGGTAAAAACCTGGCTGTTGCCGGTAATAGTGTTGGCGGTAATATGACTGCGATAGTTTCCTTAATGGCCAAAAACAATAACGGTCCTAAAATTAAATTACAGGTACTGTTATGGCCAGTTACTGATGCCAATTTTGAAACCGGCTCATACAATCAATATGCAACAGATCGTTTCCTGACCAAAAACATGATGAAATGGTTCTGGGATAACTATACCACCGATGCCAACAAACGCAAAGAAATTTATGCATCACCCTTACAGGCTACACTTGAACAATTGAAAGATTTGCCTCCAGCTATAGTTCAGGTTGCCGAAAACGATGTATTGCGTGATGAAGGCGAAGCTTATGCCCGCAAACTGGATGAAGCCGGTGTGCCTGTAAAATCCCTGCGTTTTAATGGTATGATACATGATTGGGGTCTGCTTAACCCGCTGGCACACGTTCCCGGCGTTAAAGCCGCTATGCTGCAAGCCGGTACCGAACTGAAAAACGCATTAGCCAAATAAGTTTTATAAAATACCTGTAATAAAAGTCCTGGCTGTAATATAGCCGGGATTTTTTAGTTTATATATTTGCCGCATTACCCTATTAAAATACATACTTATGGAATATTCTAAAAATTACGTTGCCAAAGAAGAACACATCGATGTTCAGGAAATTATGGATGGCTTGTATTACCCCTTTTATATGGAGTACTGCAGGCATGATTACATCCGCGAGGTGCTGGGTTTCGATTTTGAGATCGAAGCCAAAAATGGTGTGTATATGGTACTGTCAAACTATAGCATCAGCTTTTTACGGTCGCTGAAAAAAGGCGATAACTTCAGCGTTACCTGCGAGCTTTTTGCCGATAAAGGCGGAGCGCCAAAATTGCATTTTAAACAATCCATCATCCTCAATAACAAGGTGATGACCAAGGCCGTATTTACCGGCACCTGCGTACCTGCCACCGGCGGCAGACCTTATTTACCGGCATCTGTTTTGGAAAAAATAAAGGATGCGCCGGTATTGGAGGTGTAATTGGTATTAGTAAAACTTTACAAACGTCCCTGGGATTAACCCCAGGGACGTTTGCGTTTATTGAAGGTGCGTTTTATTTCAACTGCGTCAGGAGACTCCTACAGAGTCAAAACTTTTGTAATTAATTCTCTATAAACAGGGTGCTCCTATGGAGCAAGAAGTTCCCATAGCAAAGTAAAAGCTCCATAGGAGCACCCTGTTTATAGCCTAACGTAAAAAACCTTTTGACTCCTTAGGAGTCTCCTTATTAAGCAACTTTCTTTATTTCGTGGTTCATAACCGCACATCCCAAACTTAATGTCAAATAACTATCTTTGCCGCCATGAATATTCTGATCCTCGGTTCGGGCGGAAGGGAAAGCGCCTTCGCCTGGAAAATTGCTCAAAGCCCAAAGTGTCAAAATCTTTTTATTGCGCCCGGTAATGCCGGCACCACGCAATATGGCACCAATGTTAACCTTAAAGTTACCGACTTTGATGGTATTAAAACTTTTGTGCTCGGCAACGGCATCAACCTGGTATTGGTTGGCCCTGAAGAACCGCTGGTAAAAGGCGTGCATGATTTTTTCCTGAACGATGAGCAACTGAAAAACATCCCGGTTGTTGGTCCGCAGCAGGAGGCAGCCCAGCTGGAAGGCAGCAAGGATTTTTCTAAACAGTTTATGCAAAAGCATAACATCCCTACTGCGGCCTACAAAACTTTCACCAAAGATACTTTACAGGAAGGCCTAACCTACCTGGCTACCGCGGGTTTACCTGTGGTATTAAAGGCCGATGGACTGGCAGCCGGAAAGGGTGTATTGATATGTACTACGCTTGAAGAAGCCCAGCAGGAACTTAAAGAAATGCTGGCCGAAGCCAAATTTGGTGAAGCCAGTTCGCGTGTGGTGATAGAGCAATTTTTAACCGGTATCGAGCTTTCGGTTTTTGTAATGACCGATGGTAACAGCTATAAAATATTACCCGAAGCCAAAGATTACAAACGTATTGGCGAAGGTGATACCGGCTTGAATACCGGTGGCATGGGCTCCGTTTCGCCGGTACCATTTGCCGATGCTGCCTATATGAAAAAGGTAGAGGAGAAAGTGATCATCCCA
Source organism: Mucilaginibacter inviolabilis (assembly GCF_011089895.1). Lineage (NCBI taxonomy): Bacteria > Pseudomonadati > Bacteroidota > Sphingobacteriia > Sphingobacteriales > Sphingobacteriaceae > Mucilaginibacter > Mucilaginibacter inviolabilis. Next base: position 668,003 of record NZ_JAANAT010000002.1, on the reverse strand, counting down.
ACCATTGAAGGTTTAAAGAAGGATGGCATCCCTTACAAAGGCTTTATTTTTATTGGCCTGATGAACAGCGATGGCGAGCCTTGGGTTATTGAATACAACTGCCGCATGGGCGATCCGGAAACAGAAAGCGTAATGCGCCGCATCGACTCAGACTTTGTTGATCTGCTGCAAGGCGTTGCCGAAGGCAATCTGAATGAAAAAGAATTAATCATCAGCCCTAAAACCGCGGCTACCGTAGTGATGGTGGCAGGAGGATACCCTGGCGAGTACCTCAAAAACAAGGTGATCACCGGAACCGAGAACATCCATGAATCTATTGTTTTCCATGCCGGCACCTCAACCGATGGCGATAATGTGATCACCACCGGTGGTCGCGTTTTGGCGATTACTACCCTGCAGGACGATATGTTCAAAGCCCTGCAACAAGCCACCGCAGATGCCAGCCGTATTTATTACGATGGCATGTATTTCAGAAGAGACATTGGGTTTGATCTTCTTTAACAGTCATTGAGTCATTGAATAAAATATAAATAAGAAAGGCGTAATAATTAATTATTACGCCTTTCTTTATAATCTATCAGGTCAATGACTTAATGACCCAATGCCTCAATGACCTAACTAAATCTTCCCAAAAATTTCGGCCAGTTTATTTTCCAGGTCTTCGCCTCTCAGGTTTTTGGCGATGATCTTACCGTTGGGATCCAGTAAAAAATTTTGCGGGATGCCACGCACGGCATATAAGGCAGCAGCTTTGCTATCCCAGAATTTTAAGTCGGATACATGGTTCCAGGTCAGGCCATCTTTGTGGATTGCCGCGATCCATTTTTCTTTAGCGTTTGGCCTGTCTAAAGACACACCCAGGATGGTGAATTTCTTGTTTTTGTATTTATTATACGCCACTACCACGTTAGGGTTTTCCCTACGGCATGGGCCACACCAGGAGGCCCAAAAATCAATCAGCACATATTTACCACGGAATGACGACAAGCTGATCTCCTTACCACTGGTATCCGCTTCGGTAAACTCAGGGGCGGTAGCACCCAAGGCCACTGCTTTGAGTTTTGGTAAACGTTCGGCAAATTTTTTACCCGCTTCTGTTTGTTTTACAGCAGGTGTAAAGGCATTGAATAAAGGCTCAATATCCACATAATCGGCACTGTAAGCATAACCCTCCAGCGCATTCAGGCTGATGTAGGAATCTGGATTGTCTTTAATAAATTGTTTATCAACAAGCGTGCTCTTATCATCAATAGCTTTTTCCTCGGCAGATAGTTGTTTGGCAAACGCAGGATCGGCTTGTTGCTCGGGAGTTGCCGCCTTACGCTTTGCTGCCAGGGCCTCGTAAGCATCATTTATTGGCTTTTGGGCCAATTTATATTTTTCGTTATCCTTATTAGTTTTGGGGCCATCAACTTTGGCATTAGCCAGCAAATCTGCTGTCGTCACGTTAACGGTTCCGGGCTCAATATATATAGAGCGATAATCTTCGGCGTTGCTGGCACCATTACCTTTGTCATTGAATAATAGGTAAGCATTAACAGGATCGTTACCTGTTACACCTGTAAACTGAAACTTGCCGCCATTCAAAGCAACCGAATCAATAATGGTTTTCCCTTCTTTACGATATTCCAGGTACACTTTGGCAGGCGCATTATTATCACCTATTTTACCCTGAATGGTGTATTTTGTATCCTGTGCAAAACTTATTGTTGGCGCTGCTGCCAAGGCTAATAACAATATTTTTTTTATAGCGATATGATTCATAAACGCAATATAAAAAAATAGTCTATTAAACTAGTAGTCTACTAATTATTTTTAAGCAGGTAACTGATTTGTTACCAAAATACCCCACTTATTCAGCCACCTATCAAATTATATCTTCCCAAACAGCTCTTGCAGTTTAGCATCCAGATCTTCACCGCGCAGGTTTTTAGCGATGATCTTGCCATCCGGACCTATCAGGAAGTTTTGTGGGATAGAACTTACCTGATAAAGCGCTGCAACCTCGTTGTTCCAGAATTTAAGGTCGGATACCTGTGTCCATTCCAGTCCGTCGCTTTTTATAGCAGCCAGCCAGGCCGATTTACCTTCCGGTTTATCCAGCGACACGCCCAATACCGTAAAGTTTTTGGTTTTGTATTTATTGTAGTTACGTACCACGTTCGGGTTTTCCTGCCTGCACGGGCCGCACCAGGAAGCCCAGAAATCTATCAATACATATTTGCCCCGGAAAGATGACAACTTAACCGGCGTGCCATTTACATCGTTCTGGATAAAATCTGGCGCCAAGGCACCTATGGCAGTAACCTTTAGGGCATCGATACCATGTTTTAAGTTCTTGCCGCTTTCTGAATCTTTTAAGCCCTGGGACAAGCCATTAAATAAGGGTTCAATTTCAGATGGATCAGGTGCCGGACCGGCTACGGAGTTAATAGCCAGCAAGCTCAGGTAACTATTAGGATTATTGGTAATAAAATTCTTGAGTACCGCCTTTTGCTCGGCCTGTATATTTTTATAACGAGCCTGCATACGGCTTTGAAAATCAGGAGCTTTTTGCTGATCAGGGGTAGCTGCTTTTGCTTCGGCCATCAGCGCCTGCGCTTTTTTATTGATAGCGGCCAGTTGCCCGGTAAGCCTGCGGTTATCGTCATTTAAAACCGAACCCGAAATAAGGGATTTGGAAAGCGAATCTTTACTATTAACGGTTATAGTCCCTTTTTCTAAAAAAAGATTCAGATCATCTGCAGTGTTTGACGGACCGCCATCGGGATAGTTCTGCTGAATAAATTTGTTTAGCCCAATACCTTTATAATCCAGGGCCAGGGTTGCATTCACCGGGTTTAATATGGAGCCTTTAAAACTATAACTACCGGCAGTTACGCTTGATGAATCGACCACGTTATTAGAGCCCAACTGATATATGAGGTACACTTTGGCTGGTGCGCCAATAGCGCCTACTTTACCGTTAATAGTAAAAGTGTCAGAAGTTTGGGCAAATGCCATTATGGGCAACATAGCTGCCACAGTGAAAATCAATTTCTTCATCAGAGTATCAAAACTATAAGCATTCATAACGCAAGAATGCCGGTTGAATTATAATTAACTAATTTAATTTTTGATAAGTACGCCACCAAAGATCGGGTAATTCTCCAGAAGCCGCCATTTTATAATCGGCATAGCTGCAGGGCACCAGGTGAAAACGTTCATTCCTTGATCCGCCTGTAGGGTATGGAACCTGCATCCACCACCTGTCGGATTTTTTGCTTTTCACAAATACCACTTCCTGATCTTCGTGTTTTAAGCTGGTTTTATAAATGAGGTACTGGCTTTTCGGGTTAAGCGGAAAATCGCGTTTACGATTATAAACCCCTTCAATAAAATACCAGATCATTTGTGCCAGCTGCGTAGCGGTTTGCCCGTTGCTATCATAAGCAGGGTTAAATTCATAAAACCCTATAGAAGTTAACTTATCATTAAAACCCGCATAGCGGCAAAGCTGGCAGGCTTCTTCGCCATAAAAACCGTTTGGTGTAGCATTGGCATTCCCCATGGCATCGGCTGATCGAATAGCTCCCACATCAAAACTGATCATGCTGGCATTCCGGATGGCCGGTTCCGTTACCGCCACATTACCCGTTAGCTCGCCCAGGCGATGTACATCAAAATAAAGCTTATCCATCACCCGCAGGCTCTCCTGGCTTACAAAGTAAGTTTGAAAGCCCAGGTTACTGAAATTGAACAGGAAATTGGGCTCGTGTAAAAATATTTTATTAAGATATGAGGTGGAAGTGGTTTCAATACCACCCTGCATGTCGTCTTCGTCAAGGTCAAAGTGCGAGTCGATCACTACCAAGTCAACCTTTTGCTCCAGGTCTTCATAACCCAGGTATTGCGCATAAGTTAAATCCTGACCGCCGCCTAATATGATGGGAATAATATCCTTTTTGATGAGCTCGGCCACTACGGTTTTAAGCGCGAAATAGGTATCGGTAACCGTGGCTCCGGCGCGTATATTACCCAGATCGGCTATTTTTACGCTGTAGCTACCTTCATAAAGCTGGTAAAGCTTTTCGCGGATATAATCCGGGCCAAGGGCGCAGCCAGGGTTATCGGTGGCGTTACGATCGTCCATAACACCAATGATGGCCAGGTCGGTTTTCTCCTCCAGATCCGGAAAATCGACAGAATAATGCACAATTTTATCGCCAAGCTGGCTGGTATAATACCCCTTTTTAGGAGTGATCTTTTTTAGATCAATGGGTGTAAAAAAATCAGCTAAGGACATAATGATACAGATGTGCGGATTTCAGATGTGCAAATGTGCAGATTTTTTGTCTGAACCCGAATTTTCAGAATTAATGAATTATCAGAATTGAAGTTCATTTATATACCAGAAAATCATTTTCCACATCTGCACATTTGCATATCTACACATCTGCACATCCGAAATCACATCTGCACATCCGCACATTTGCACATCTGCACATCTATCTGCACATTTGCACATATGATATTAGTTACCGGCGCAACAGGTTTTTTAGGAGCTGAACTGGCAAAATTGCTGGTAAACACGGGCCAACGCATCCGTTGCACAAAAAGGAACAATTCCAGGGTACCTGCTCTGTTAATAGCTTATCAAACACAGATAGAATGGGTTGATGCCGATATGCTTGACATATTTGCCCTTGCTGATGCGCTGGAAGGCATTACACAGGTTTATCATTGTGCGGCATGGGTATCCTTAAAACAGGCGGATAAAGCGCCCATGATCAACACCAACGTTACAGGTACGGCTAATGTGGTTAACCTGTGCACCGAACGCGGCATTCGCATGGTTCATGTAAGCTCCATAGCCGCTATTGGTATTGCTAAACCGGATGAATTGATTACCGAAAATCATCACCTGGAACAATCAACAGAAAATGATGGCTATGCCATATCCAAGCTGGAAAGCGAAATGGAAGTATGGCGCGGTATTGCCGAAGGTCTGGATGCCGTAATTGTTAATCCATCCCTCATTTTAGGTGCCAGCGCGGGCACATCCGGTACGGGCGCATTATTCAAAACCGTACAAAAAGGACTTAAATATTATACCGGCGGCAGCGGCGGTTTTGTTGATGTGGAAGATGTAGCCAAATGTATGGTAGCCCTCATGAACAGCGATATTACCGCGGAACGCTATATCATCAGCGCCCAAAATTATACTTATCAAAATATGACCACCGAAATTGCCCATAATTTCGGCATAAAACCACCAGCCAAATTAGCCAAACCCTGGATGATGGGCCTGGCCTGGCGAGGCTCAGCAATCATCGCTGCCTTAACAGGGGGATCCCCAGCTATCGATAAAACATCTGCTAAGGCTGCTTCTGAGATCCGGAGTTTTGATAATTCAAAGATCAAAGACGCTATCGGTATTGAATTTAAACCGGTGATTGAAACTATTGCAGAGGTTTGCAAAGCATTGAAATAAGTCATTTTCTTATGTTTAAGCTAATAGTTTTTTATATTACGGCTTATAAGTTTATATGCATCCCAACAGCCGCAATCATTTAATTGATTTGCTCAGAATATTAGCTGCCTCATGGGTAGTTATATTCCATCTTAACCCTATAGGAAAGCATGCTGGTAATTGGTACCTCCTTATTTGTAGCTACGGCTATTTGGGAGTACCTGTTTTTTTTATTGTAAGTGGTTATTGTATATTAATTGCTTTACAACACGCAAAAAAACCTGCTGAATTTATAATCAGGCGCTTGTTCAGGATATTCCCGCCATATTGGTTCAGCCTCATGATTACTTGTGTGGCCATATTGTTTTCTAAACTATCAACCGGGACAAACTCCGCGGCCATATTACCTAAGAGCATATCGGCCATTGGCGCTACCATTGCTTTGCTAACTACCCCTGTTACCAAGGTTGCAACTATTAACTGGGTTTACTGGACATTACCTTTTGAGGTATTTTTTTACCTGGTAACCTGCGCCTGCTCATTTTTAAAAAAACAATATTTTACCCTTGCCATCATTGGTATAACTTTATTAAGTGTTTTTTTACCCATACCAAAATCAGGACCTCTCTTCTTTTTGGCATTTTGGCCTCTGTTTACTTTAGGCATGGTTCTTTACAAATTCAGATACGATCCATCAGGGCAAAAATGGTATAACCTGGCTTTATTGGCCGTCACCTTATTAGGTTTTTATACTACAAAACAAAATCAACCATACATTATTGCTTGTTTTATTACAGCTGTTTTAATTATAATTGACCACTTTAAACCCATAAAAAACAACTTCATTAGCAAATACGGCGACGTTTCTTACTCCCTCTATTTGATACACGTGCCACTGGGTATTTATTTTTGGAATCTTATTCAAAAACGGGAAACTTTAGAACAACATCTCGTTTTAAACATCACAACAGATTTTTGTTTACTGGTTATTCTGATATGTCTTTCTGGTCTTATGCATAAATACGTTGAGATCCCTTCCATTAATTATGGCAAAAAGCTGAGTCGTTAGTTTGTAATTACCAAGATTCCATTAATTCTATAGAATCAATATATTATTACCTCATCTCATCAGCAAAAAATTTCGCACATTTGCACCCAAGATGGAGCAGTACTTTATTATTGATTTCGACAGCACGTTTACACAGGTAGAGGCCCTTGACGAACTGGCCCGCATTTCTCTCAAAAACCACCCCAACCGGGAAGCTATCTATCAGCAGATAGAAGACCTAACCAACGCTTCGATGGAAGGCCGGTTATCCTTCACCCAGAGTCTGGAAAACCGGGTTAAACTGTTAGAGGCCAACCGCGATCATTTAAAGCAGCTCATCAGTCATCTCAAGAAAAAAGTATCCACTTCTTTTTCGCGCAATACCATATTTTTTAAAAACCACCAGGATGAAGTACTCATCGTATCCGGTGGATTCAAAGAATTTATTACCCCGGTAGTTACCGAATACCATATCAAAAAAGAAAACATCTACGCCAATACTTTTGTATTTGACGAACAAGGCAAAATCATCGGTTACGATCGGGAAAACCCGCTTTCACAGGAAGGTGGCAAGGTTAAATTACTGAAAGAACTGCAACTGCCAGGTGATATTTATGGTATTGGCGACGGTTATTCCGATTTTCAGCTCAAGGAATCGGGCATGATCAAAAAATTCTTCGCCTTTACCGAAAACATCGAACGCAAATCAGTAGCCGAAAAAGCCGATCATATAACCCCCAGTTTCGACGAGTTTTTATATCTCAATAAACTGCCACGCGCCATATCGTACCCTAAAAACCGCATCAAATGTCTCATTGTAGGCAATGTGGATGATGACGCGCTGGCCCAGATGAAAAAGGAAGGTTATAACCTGCGTCACCGCGAAAGCATCGAAGAAAAATACCTGGAAGAAGCCGGTGTTTTGTTTTGCGATGAAGCCAATCAGCCTAGTCCTGAGCAGGTACAAAATGCAGGCAGATTAAAAGTTATCGGTATTTTTGGCAAATGTAACCGTAAACTAGCCGACGCGGCCACCGAAAGTGGCATCATCATATTTGACGATCCGAAGCATAATCCGCACAATAACGATTTTATACCCCGCCGGGTAATGGCCTTTATGAACGAGGGTAAAACACATACCAGCTGCAACTTCCCCGATCTGCAGCCGCCTCGTGTAAGTAATGCCCACCGGTTAATACACATCCACAAAAATATACCCGGTATACTGGCCAAGATCAACGAGGTATTTGCCAGCCACAACATCAATATAGTAGGTGAGTTTTTGGTGACCAATGCCCAGATAGGCTATGTAATTACCGATGTTAATACGGGATATGATCCGCAGGTACTCAACGAGCTAAAAGCTATTGAACATACTATTAAGTTCAGATTACTGTATTAGGGTTTTACGTTATACGTAGTAAGTTTTACATTTTAAGATCAAAACACGTAAAACATTAAAACTATTCCGCAAACGGTACCACCAGCACGGGAACTGCAGAATGGCGTACCACATGTTCGGCTACGCTACCGATAAGCAGACGATCGATACCTGAGCGTTTGTGCGTACCAATTACAATCATATCGGCATTAAACTCTTTGCAGCAATCAATTATCCCTTCGGCACGGAAGCCGTATTGTTTAAAGGCAGTAATCTCCAATCCGTCTCCAAACTCTTTAATGGTGCTGTTTATAAGCGCTTCTGTCTGATTAGTTTGCACCTCGCTTAACTCCACCTCCTGAATACCGAATGTGCTATCCATAGGTATCCCGGTTACATTATCTGCCGGCGTTGAAGGAATTACCATGGGTTCGATAATATGCACCAGCCCTACAGCGGCTTTATAATCGCGGGCCATATCAAAACCATATGCAGCGGCATTGCGCGCGTAAGCGCTGTCATCGATACCTATAAGTATTTTACTGATCTTCATGAAGTTTGTTGTTAGTTTGTCTGAACCGGAATTTATCGAATTAAAGAATTAGATAAATTTTTATATCTGCATTCAGAATTGAAAATTAATTCTGACAATTCCTAAATTCGATAAATTCCGGCTCAGACATCTATAAAGACATTTACATTTTAAAAATGTTTCCGTTTTTTACAGATATCACATCAATTTGGTGATATCTCATTTTTATTACCTTTGATGATGCATTTCCATCCTGAAATTGAAGATCGCCTGGCACGTTTGCAGGAAAAATATGAAGCCATGGGGCAGGATATGACCTCCTACCTTGACGGCTTGCTGCATGCCGATTTTTTAACCTACTGGGACTATATCCACCTGGATACACTCCTGAGCCTGCAGAGCCCTAAAACACCATTCCCCGACGAGGAGATATTCATCATGTATCACCAGATCACCGAGCTATATTTTAAACTGGCGCTGCATGAGTGCCGGCAAATTGCCGAAGCACAACCACTTACGGTGGAATTTTTTACCGCACGGCTAAAACGCATCAACCGGTATTTCGGCGCCTTGACCCAATCGTTCGAGATCATGGTTGACGGGATGGAGAAGGAGCAGTTCCTGCAATTCCGGATGTCATTACTACCGGCCAGCGGATTTCAGTCGGGCCAATACCGGATGATCGAGATATATGCTACTGATTTTATTAACCTGGTTGACAAGGATAAACGCCAGGAGCTGAGTAATGCCTCTATTGAGGACCAGTTTGAATACCTGTACTGGAAATTTGGCGCAACTGAATTATCCACCGGCAAAAAAACACTCACGCTTAAACAATTTGAGAAAAAATATTCCAAAACATTTATTGAGCTGGGTAAAGCCAGCGTCAATCATAATTTCAACGCACTGGCCCGCCAATTTGAAGTCGCCGGGCAATTAACACCGGAGCTGAAACTGGAGTTGAAACAGCTGGATGTGAATGTGAATATCAACTGGCCATTATCGCACTATAAATCGGCTGTAAGATACCTGAACCGTGAGCCCGAGGAGATCAAAGCAACCGGCGGCACCAACTGGCAAAAATACCTGCCTCCCCGTTTTCAGAAACGCATATTTTATCCAACCTTATGGACTGCCGACGAGCTCGATAACTGGGGTAAAGCTTGGGTAGAGAGTGTGTTGGGATAAAATATTTGTTTGTTATTCTGAGGAACAAAGAATCTATTCTTGGCAATAAATATCTGCAGAATAGATTCTTCGCTACGCTCGGAACGACAATGTTATTTTTATTACAGCATGATACTATCTTTTAATAAGCCCGCTAGTTTAACTCGATCGCTGTTCTTCATGTTCACATACATGGGTAAATAAACAAGGTTATCCAATAAAAGATCATTCTTGTCTATCATTCCCGAAGCAAGCTTTATTAAACTTGATGCCTTTTGTGTAGCATCGAAACCATTTGACCTGAGATGATTGATCAATTTATCGGGGTCATTTACTTGTATGGGCAATACCCAATAAGAATGGCGCTTATTTAAATTACCGATCTGCATATCAGCAAGGACATCTTTTAAAATATCAGTCGCGAACTTTTTCCTTTTATCAATAGCATCTGACTTGAAATTCTTTAATCTTCTGGCAAGTAAATTCAGATTTGGTACGCACGGCCTATACCTGATTTTTTGGATAATATTCTGACCCGGAAAACCCCTGGTAAACCCTGAAAGTACCTGGTCAATATCCTTTCCTTTCTTCACACAAATTTTATAGAACAACGTATAAATAACTTTTGTGGTGAGCAATTTCATGAACACAACTTTCCATAGTTTTTTAAAAAAAATGATCCTGGACTGTACCGGGTAATCCAGGCTAAGCTCAATTACATCATGATAAACAGTGTCATTATTTATCCGAAGGAATGCCCCTGTTAGCGAGGTGTTGGTTTTAATTAACCCAAAACTAAACATGACCACATCGCTCTGGCTGTTGCCTTTATATACATCGCCAACATAGGCCTGAGCACAATCCTCAATAAGCGTCAGGTTATTATTTTTCGCTATAGCTATTATTTCATCTGTATCCATAATGCCTCCAAACAAATGAGTAACCAATATAGCTTTGGTATTTGGAGTGATAGCTTCTGCTAATTGTTGAACATTAATATTCAAGGACTGCCGGTTAACGCGTAAAGGCACTGCTATTAATTGATGAGCTGCTATAATATTAAACATATCCGGAATGTTAATATCGGTAACCAGTATTTCGCTACCAGCCGGAAAATTTAATGCGCTTAAAACCAGATCGAACCCGGTACGTACAGAAAGACAGCTAAACTCGTGCTTATTTTCTGATTTCTTCTGATCTCGCCCTACCTTAAAAAAATCAGCGATGCAATAATAAATACCCGCGAAAATATCGGTGTAAGCGATGTCTATTTTACCTCTTGGAATCATTTATTACCCATGGTTTGTGATTAAAGATATCTATAATAAAAATGCCACCTGAAATCAGGTGGCATTTTATTTTTTCCATTGCCTATGTCCTCACAGGCAATAATTGTGTTTTACCAAACCTTCACACGTTCGTTTTCAGGACGGTAAAGTTTGTCGCCTGGTTTTACATCAAATGCTTTGTAAAATGCCGGGGTGTTTGACAGCGGACCGTTAACGCGATACATCTCTGGCGAATGCGGGTCTACACTGATACGCATCCGCATGGTTTCATCGCGGGTTTTGATGCGCCATACCTGACCAAACGACAGGAAGAAACGCTGATCTGGCGTAAAACCATCAATCTTCGTATCACCTTTACCTTGTTCTGTTCTTTTAAACGCTTCATAAGCAATAGCCACACCACCAATATCGGCCAGGTTTTCGCCCTGGGTAAGGCTGCCATTTACGTGCAGGTTGTTCAATACGGTAAATTTGTTGTATTGCTCAATCATCAAACCAACACGGCTTTTAAATTTATCGGCATCTGCCTTTGTCCACCAATCCTTCAGGTTACCGTCTTTATCATACTGGCGGCCCTGATCGTCAAAACCGTGGGTCATTTCGTGACCGATAACCGCGCCTATAGCACCGTAGTTAATAGCATCATCGGCATCCTTATCAAAGAAAGGGAACTGCAATATGCCCGCCGGGAAAACGATTTCGTTAAAAGTTGGGTTATAGTAGGCGTTAACTGTTGGCGGCGTCATACCCCATTCTGTCTTATCAACCGGTTTGCCGGCCTTTTTGATCATCTCGTTGTATCTATGACGCGCAATTGATTCCTGGTTTTTGTAATAAGCATCCTTACTGATCTCCACGTCATCATAAGTTTTCCACTTATCAGGATAACCTATTTTTTTGGTGAAAGCAGCCAGTTTAGCTAATGCTTTAGACTTAGTTTCGGGGCTCATCCAATCCAGCTTTTCAATCCGGTCTTTATATACGCTTTGCAGATTGTTTACTAGTGTAAGCATACGTTGTTTGGCATCCGGGGTAAAGTATTTCTCTACATAAAGCTGCCCTAACAATTCACCTATACCACCATCAACAGTTTCGATAACGGTTTTCCAGCGCTCCTGTTCTTGTTTTTTACCACTCAGGGTTTTGCCGTTAAACTCAAAATTGGCATCCCGGAAAGCTTTGCTTAATGCTGTTGAAGCATTATCAAGGGCAGTAAAAGTGGCTTTATCTTTCCAAACCTCAATAGGCTCAGATTTCAGCAGGCCATCCAGCGCTTTAAAATAAGCAGGCTGGCCAACTAAAACAGTATCGGCATTTAGCTCCATGCGTTTAAAGGCATCTTTCAGGTCGATATCCGGGATTTGCTTTTGCAGATCGGCCACCGCAAATTTATTGTAGTTTTTAACCGGATCGCGCAGCTCAGTTGGTGTCAGGTGCGATTTAGCTATCAACGTTTCCAGCTTCAGGATACTTTCGGCTTTTTTAGTAGCTGTGGCCTCATCAACACCGGTAAGGGTAAACAGTTTGGTAATGTATTTTACATAAGCTGCACGTATTTTAACAGTAGCCGAGTCGCTGTTAAAATAATAGTCGCGGTTAGGTAAACCTAAACCCGCCTGGTCAAAGTGACCTATGTTTTTTGTGCTGATACGATCATCAGGGGCTACATAAAATCCTAATAGAAAGCCACCTCCTTCTTTGTAGCTATCGGCCGCCAGGCTTACCAATCCTTTATAATCCTTTACTGCAGCAATTTTTGCCAATACGGGTTTAACAGGTTCGTAGCCTAACTTTTCGATACCAACGGTATCCATTCCGCTGATGTAAAGATCAGCCACCTTTTGCTCCTTGCTACCTGCCGGATTATCTTTTTTGGTGATTTCTTCTAATATTTTGTGCAGGTTTTTCTGGTTATCGTCATACAAGGTATAAAACGAACCCCATCCGCGCTGGGATGCCGGTATTTCGGTTTTCTTTAACCAGGCGCCACTGGCGTACAAATAAAAATTGTCGCCGGGTTTTACCGTGGTATCCATACCTGTTTTATCAAAAAATACGGTGCGTTTTGGAACATCGTCTGTTGATGACGACTCTTTTTTTTGGCCGCATGACGCTAAAATGGCGACAGGGATAGCCGCCAAAGCCCATTTTGTGATTCTCATAATTGTTTTTTAAATGTCAGTCGTAAAAAATCTAAGTTATAAAGTTCAATTGATAATAACTAAGACGCGGCTGACATATATCTGTTACACCACAGATTTAACTTCGGCTACAGGTGGCTGTATCTGGTTAAGCGACAATGGGATGAGTTTTTTGGTTTTGAGATAAGTGATACCTACAATAAGCATGGTCATACTACCACCAAATATCACAGCAGGCACTGTGCCCAACAAGCGGGCCGCAGTTCCGGATTCAAAAGCGCCAATCTCGTTAGACGAACCAATGAACATCTGGTTTACGGCAGATACCCGGCCGCGCATATGATCGGGGGTTAACAACTGCATAATGGTACCACGGATGATTACGCTGATGCTATCAAAAGCACCCTCGGTAAATATGAAGAATAATGACAAGTAGAAACTGCGCGATAAACCAAAACAAATGATGCTTAAACCAAAGCCGGTAACCGCTATCAACAGGTTACGCCATGGTTTACCCATGGGCGAAAAACGCGTCATAGCCAGCATGGTGAGCACCGCGCCCAAGGATGCTGTGGCACGCATAATACCTAAACCTTCGGCACCCACTTTGAGAATCTCATTAGCAAATACAGGCAGCAAAGCTACTGCGCCGCCAAAAAATACCGAGAAAAGATCGAGGCTCATGGCGCCAATCATCATTTTATTATGAAACACAAAGTGAATCCCTTCTGACAAACTTTTCCAGATACTTTCTTTAGGTACAAAAACCGGCGGATATTTGCGCAGGAAGAAAACCAGCACTAATGATATCAACAGAAAAAATATGATGACGGAGAATGTGGCCGTAATACCACTTAAGCCGGGCATTATTTTACCGGCATAACCATAAATCAATCCTCCGGCCGCCGGACCAACAATAGAAGCCACCTGCCAGCTGGAACTGCTCCAGGTACTGCCATTAGGGTAAACCTCTTTAGGAATACTATGTGCGTAAACCGTAAAGGTGGCCGGGCCGTAAAATGCACGGGCAACACCATTGCAAAATATCATGGCAAAAATAATGGGCACTATCCAGTCTTTATGAATAATCCCGCTCATGCTGTTGAGCGTAACGGTAAACATCACCGATGAGGTAAGGATCACCATAGCAAATATGATGAGCAGCATCTTGCGCTTTTCAGATTTATCGGCAATATAGCCTCCGTACAATGCTATACCAATGGCAGGTATGGCTTCGCACAGGCCAACTAAACCCAGTGCAAAAACACTTTTGGTGAGCTGATAAATATAAAAGCCGATAACAACGGCCTGCATTTGGTAAGCAAAGGTAAAACAAAAGCGCATGCCTACGTAAGACCTAAAATCTTTGTATCGCAATGCTGCAAAGGAATCTACTTTATGGGGTTTACTATCTCCTTCTTCGGCCACAGTGTTGTTTTAGATGTACTGCAAATTTACAATACCATTTTGGGAATATTAAATCCGGCGGCATGTTTTTTATTGGACAAATAAGGGTATTTGTTGGGGAGATATGGCGTTCCCCTCCTACCGTCGGGTCAGGCTATACGCTCATACTGCATGGGCTTTAGCCACAGGCCGGTATCCGCTGCTACCCTTAACGCAAGCTACGGGTAAGCAAAAGGCCTGCCAGGAAAAACCTGACAAGCCTTTTAGTGGTATTTGAAGATTTTAATCAATTTTTATACTTTCAATCGCTTTCTTCATAGCGTGTTCTTTTACTCCAGGCACTTTTAATCCCTCAACACGGAACACCGTCAGATCTGTCATCCCTAAAAAACCAAGAAACGCCTTCAAATAAGGAGCAACAAAATCGTTAGCTTTGCCCGGGCCTTCAGAATAAACACCACCGGAAGACATAGCTACATAAACCTTTTTTCCTGTTACCTTTCCGACAGGGCCATTTTCTCCATACCCAAACGTGATTCCGGCCCTGGTAATATGATCAATCCAAGCCTTTAACGCGGAATGAATGGTAAAATTAATCAGCGGTGCTCCAATAACTAAGATGTCTGCGGCAAACAATTGTTTAACCAGCTCGTCAGAAAGGTGAATGGATTCTTTTTCTGCTGCTGTTTGCTGATCTTTAGGAATAAAGAATGCGCGAAGAACAGCAGGATTAAGATGCGGCATTTCAATATCCGCCAGATTTAATTCGTCCAGGGTACTGTCTGGATACTTTCCCTGAATTTTTTCGACAATTGTGTGCCCCAACTTAACGCTGTATGATGCTTCACCTTGTATGCTTGACTTCAAATGAAGGATGTGTTTCATAAAATTTGTTTAATTAATTAACAAGGGCAAAACTATGTTTACTGGTTGATAAAAAGCTTGTACTTACCCAAAGGAAAGTGGTTACATTGAGGTAAGTGATTACCTTTACATTTATGAAAGTCATTAAAAATGAACTACTACCGAGCCCTGCAGAATGCGCAGTATCGCTCAAAAACGTCATTGATGCGTTGTATGTTCTTAATGGAAAGTGGAAACTGGCTTTGATCCTCTCGCTGGTGCAAGCATCAAAGCGTTTTAATGAAATTCAGAACGAGATCACCGGTATCTCCTCCAAAGTGTTAGCTAAAGAATTAAAAGACCTGGAATTAAATGATTTCATTAAACGTAATGTATACCCAACCTCCCCGGTAAGCATCATTTATGAAGCAACCGAATACAGCCGCACGTTAAAAAGTGTGCTAGCCGAACTAAGTGCCTGGGGTGAACAGCACAGGGAAAAAATTAAGCAAAGCATGCGGGAACAATCTTCATTATGAAAAGGAACATCTCCAAATTGATTCCTTAAATTGGAACCACTATGCCAGTTTCTCCAGCCTAAATGAGCGTTAATGAAGTGGCACAGAAAAACTCCCCTCGGTAACATCAACAAAACTTGATCCGCCAAGCAATTGCAGATGTCCGGTAAATGTTCCGGCAACTTTTTTATCATCAATGTAAGTAACAACCAAAGTATAGGTACCCGCGTTTGACGTTGTGCCGCCAGATCCGGTTGATGCGTTAAATATGGTGGTTCCCGTAACTTTACCGTTGACCACATTTTGGTGGGCATACCGGGTTATCATATTAGGCGTGCCGGGTACGCCGTAAGTTCCGGTGGTTACAACAGCCGGAGCATGAAATATTTCAAAGTCATAACTATCAGATAATGGGTCGCTGGTTAAATGGCCCCCCACAACAATATGCGTTTTATCGGACGATAGCTGCGCAGAAAGATTGTTGCTAAATTGCATTTTTACACCCCCTATTTTTGCTTCCATAAAACCATCGCTATTATTACTATTGTTACCCCCGCTCTTGCTGTTCTTGCATGAAGTAAGTACAATAACTATCAGGGCAATGCCCATAAATAATTTACAACAGCTAAATATGGCAGGATGCCTTTCAATTATGTTATTTGTCATAGGATGCGCCAATTAAATAACTTACGTTAGATGCTAACGCAAATCAATCGAATAGCGCAAGCCTGTACAATACCAGGTTATCAGTAAATTCTTCTACTTGTTTTCAGGTATTTTTAATAAAAAAGGCGATTTCATGAATATGAAACCGCCTTTCAAAAAAATCCTGTTGATCCTATAGACTCCTTTAATCTTGTTTACAACCCATGCTGATCTATCAGGTAAATAAAGGCCGCCATGCCAGCAGCGCCCAATTCCAGCTCGCGTTTGTTCACATTCTCAAACACATCGTTAGGCGTATGATGGATATCAAAATAACGTTGCGAATCTGGACGATAACCGATCAGCACCACGCCCGGGAGTTTTTCTTTCATCGGCTCGATATCAGTACCACTACCGCCTATGGTCAGCTTGTCAACTTCGTAGGGTTCCAGGATCGCTTTATATTTATCGTTGATATTTTTAATGAAATCTTTGGATACCCCATCAAAGCTAAATCCGCGAGGGGTAAAACCACCCTCGTCTGTTTCTATAGCAGCAATATGTTGTTCTTTATTCTGCGCGGCCAGTTCGGCATATTTGGTGCCGCCTTTGTGACCGTTCTCCTCGTTCATAAAAAACACAGCCCGTACCGAATTTTTAGGTCGATAACCTATCGCTTTAAATAAGCGCAGCACCTCGGCAGATTGCATGACACCCGTGCCATCATCGTGCGCACCTTCGGCCAGATCCCAGGAATCCAGGTGACCACCTACGCTGATAAATTTGTCCGGATTTTCTGTGCCAGTCAGCTCGCCAATTACGTTATAGGATAATACATCGGGCAATAGCTGACAGCTTTGCTTAAAGTAAAATTTTATCAGAGGCAGCTTGCGCAGGCGCAGCATATTGCTCAATTTATCGGCGGCCTTGGTTGATATAGCAGCGGCAGGTATCTGCTGCGTACCCGAGCCAGATAAAGTAGCTCCTGTATGTGGGTAATCGTCAATACTTCCGGTTAGGGAGCGTACAATAACACCTACAGCACCATATTTAGCTGCTGCGGCAGGTCCCATAAAACGCTGATCGCCGGCCATTCCGTAAGCATGCCCGGTTTCAATAAAGCGCTGATCAAACGGGCGGTTAAAGAAAACGATTTTTCCTTTGATCACGCTTTCACCTAAAGTTTCCAGTTCTTTTAAACTTCGTACCTCCACCACGTTGGCGGTGATACCTTCTTTGGGGGTAGCTATCGTCATGCCCAATGCAGCTATAGGTACGGGGATACGGGTTTTGCCGTCAATAATAAAAGCGGTTTCCTTTTCGCCACGTACCCAATGTGGCACCATTACCTCCTGCAGATAAACCTTATCAAAACCATAGTTCTCCATTAACTTTTTGCTCCACTCCACTGCTTTTTGCGCGTTGGCTGACCCGCTTAAACGACCGCCAATGTTTTTACACAAGTAACGCAGGTTTTCATAAGCTTTGCCATTTACCAGGGCCTCGTCATAAATTTTTCGGATAGTTAAGGAGTCCTGCGCATGGAGCAGGGAAGCTGTAAAAAGCGCAGCCAGCAATAGGGAGAATTTCTTCATGTGGATATTAAGATCAGTTTTAACAAATGTAATGTTTTGGAGGAAAGAATGATTGTTCAAATATTATTTGACATCTCGCGCTTTTCACCTTGCGCTCGTTTGCAACGAGTGCTTAATATGGCCCGGCGATTGCATCGCCATAGCGTTTTAAACGCAAACCCAAGTTAAGCACTCGTTGCAAACGAGCGCAAGGAGCTTTGCTGTTTATCCTATCACGAGATCTTATCCCAACTCAAACCTGCGTTTTTTGTTTCGAAGGCATGGTGCAGTACCTGGTTTTCGGGTAGGGCCAGTTGGGGGTCTTTTTCAAAGATTTGCTCCACGGTTTTACGTACCTTAAATAACAATTCCTGATCGGTAGCCAGGTTGGCAACTTTCAGATCGAGCACACCACTTTGCTGGGTACCTTCCAGGTTGCCGGGCCCGCGCAATTGCAGATCGATCTCTGATATTTCAAAACCGTTATTGGTTTTCACCATCGTATCCAGTCTGATCTTACCGTCGTGACTCAGCTTATGGCTGCTCATCAAAATACAATACGATTGTTCGGCCCCGCGCCCTACCCTGCCACGCAGTTGGTGCAATTGCGAAAGACCGAACCGCTCGGCATTTTCAATGATCATTACCGAAGCATTGGGCACGTTTACTCCCACCTCAATTACGGTAGTGGCCACCATGATCTGCGTTTGGCCTTTAATAAAACGCTGCATTTCAAATTCCTTGTCCACCGGCTTCATTTTGCCATGAACAATACTTACCCGGTAATCGGGCAGCGGGAATTCCCGCGACATCACCTCGATGCCATCTTCCAGGTTCTTCAGATCGAGCTTTTCACTTTCCTGTATCAGCGGGTATACCACATAGATCTGCCGGCCCAAGGCTATCTCTCTTTTCATAAAACCAAACACCCGCAAGCGCTGATTTTCATAAAAATGCAGCGTTTGGATAGGTTTACGACCAGCCGGTAATTCGTCAATAACGGATACATCCAGATCGCCATATAAGGTCATCGCCAATGTACGCGGAATAGGCGTGGCCGTCATCACCAACACATGTGGCGGTATTATATTTTTGCGCCATAGTTTGGCCCTTTGTTCCACCCCAAAGCGGTGCTGCTCATCAATTACCACAAAACCCAGGTTTTTGAACTGTACTTTATCCTCGATGAGCGCATGCGTGCCAATGAGTATTTTAAGATCGCCGCTCTCCAGTCTTTCGTGTAGTATTTTACGATCCTTTTGTTTGGTGGAGCCGGTAAGTAGTGCCACTTCAATAAAATCGTCGCCAACCAAATTTTTTACGGTTTGGTAATGCTGGGTTGCCAGAATCTCAGTAGGCGCCATGATGCAGGTTTGGAAACCGTTATCAACGGCTATCAGCATACTCATGAGGGCCACCACGGTTTTGCCACTACCCACATCGCCCTGCAGCAGGCGGTTCATCTGTACACCACGCTGGGTATCCTGCCTTATCTCTTTCAATACCCGCTTTTGCGGAGTGGTGAGTTCAAAAGGTAATTTATGATGATAGAAATCATTAAAATAATGTCCCACTGTACCAAAAACATTGCCTTTGAATTTTTGAGTATGGAGCAGTTTATTGCGCAGTAACTTGAGCTGCAGCAAAAACAATTCTTCAAATTTTAAACGCAGGATAGCTTCATTCAGTAAACGCGCATTTGCCGGGAAATGGATATTTCGGTAGGCTTCGGCCCTACTAATGAGCTTAAACTTTTGGATAATGTAAAGCGGCAAATTCTCGCGAATATCACGTGCATGCAGTTCCAGCAAAGTAGAAGTGATCTTCTGAATGCCCTTACTATCCAGCTGAAACTGTTTGAGTTTTTCAGTGGAGTTATATACCGGTTGCAGGCTGGCATTACCCTGCCTTTGCGCGCCCGGCGAGTACACCTCCATTTCGGGGTGAGCCATCTGCGCCTGGCCATTAAAAAAACCGGGCTTGCCAAAAACAATATAAACCTGTCCGGGCACAATCGTTTTTTCGATCCAGTTGATGCCTTTAAACCATACCAGCTCCAGCAATCCGGTATCGTCTTTTGCCATAACCACCAGGCGCTTGGTGTGTTTTTCACCAACCACCTGTTTGTTTACGATACGGGCCAATACCTGTACATAGGGCAAATCGGCCTGAATATCTTTGATCTTATAGAAACGGGTACGGTCGATATACCGGAACGGGAAATGCCGCAGAAGATCCTCGAAATTAGCGAGCGCCAATTCTTTTTTCAACACCTCGGCGCGGGACTGGCCCACTCCTTTCAGATATACAAGCGGCGTTTGAAAAGGATCCATAGATAAGTAGCCCCTCTAAATCTCCCCTAAAGGGGAGACTTTTATAAGCATGGTTAAAATTTTATTCAAAAGCCCTCTCCTTCAGGAGAGGGTTGGGTGAGGCTCTTACTTTACAGCAATAACCGAAATCTCCACATTGACGCCTTTGGGTAATGCAGATACCTGTACCGTTTCGCGGGCAGGGAAATTGGCGGTAAAATATTTTCCGTATACCTCGTTCACCTGACCAAAATTGCCCATATCGGTTAAAAATATGCTGGTTTTTACAATGTTTTCAAAACCGATACCGGCCTCGGTTAAAATGGCTTTGATGTTTTCCATCACCATTACCGCTTCGTCGGTAATACCGGTAGTTACCAGTTCACCGGTAACCGGGTTAAGGGGGATCTGGCCCGATACAAATACAAAATTTCCAGCTGCGGTAGCCTGGCTATATGGCCCGATAGGAGCCGGTGCATTATGGGTGTTTATTATTGTCATCATTTTTTAAGTATGAACACTTGTATCAGTTTGTAGATGATCCCCGCCAAAAACATAATAATGGCCAGCGCATTGATAAAATGCATAATACGCAGGTTGATGTTTGTGGGTCTGTTAGGATCTTTCTTTCTGAAAAAATACATATCACAAAACTAATAAAATTCTTTTTGTCATGCTGAACGATAGTGAAGCATCTAATTGCCGATATGCATAGTTCACTAACAGATCCTTCGCTCCGCTCAGGATGACAAAATTATTTATGCAAGTTTTAGCTGCCTTTTCTTGTTATTTAAAATAAAATAGGTGATTACCAGGATAGTGATATAAATTAAAGAATCGGTTAGGAAGTTACCCCATATGTTAAATACAATACCCATGCTAAAATCGCGAAGTGATAATAACAACATTATTAAATTTATCATACGGAGGATAACCCAGATCCCAACTATTATCACCGGGCATTTAAGCGACTTTCGAAAACGTTTCACCCATAAAATTTGAGGCAGGAGTATCCGATTAATAACCGCTGTGGCAGCAAAAAACCAGAACGAGCCGGCAAAAACATATTGTTCATATTCTGCGCCTAAAAAAATTGCCGAATAAATCCTTAACAGCCACATTATGATATATAATACCGATCCCAAAAGCAGCACAGTATTTAAGCTCTGTATCAGCACAAGTCTATTAATCCTGTAAGTACTGATCTTAAGAAAATGAATAATCACTAAACAGGGAACAAGAACCATCGTACCCGAAAAGATAGAGCCGGCAATGGAATCGATTACACTATGGATACTCATGGTACAATTGCTATTTATCTCACCGGCTTCGGAAATACCGGCAAACTCTCATGCCCATCGGCATCAACAGCTTGTACGGCAAAAAAGTAATTATCTTTTGAATAGGCTAGCGTAGCGGTGGTATCGGTTACATAAAATTTGCGTTCCCAAAAGGCGCTGGTGGTTTCGCGCATGAGCACATAGTAGCCTGCCGGTTTTTTGCCTGTAGCCGGGGCTTCCCAGGTTAGTTTGGTTTTATTGGTAAGGTCTGTGGTGATAATGCCTACGTTTTGCGGTCGAGCCGGAGCCGATGCCAGGTTGGCCAGAACAGACAGGTTCATGCGGGCCACTTTTTGCACATAGTTAAAATCAACAAAATCGGGCAGGTCGCCATAATCTACGCCATTTTCGGTGCGGATATTTTGGTGCTGACGGTTGAAATCCTCGTTCATTTCGGTAAACCTTACCGCAGTAAAACCCTGCTCTAAAAATGGCAGGTGATCGCCGCCACGCAGGTACCGGTCGCGCCGGTAGATGAGTTTTACATCCAGCTGGTCAACATAGCGTTCGCCGGTCTCTTTGGCATAACGAGCCAGCTCACGGGAGGGACTATCATTTTCGCCCCCTAATGATTTCAACGCCGCTACCTGTTTATCGGTAGCATTGGTAGGGATACCGTCACTAAAAACACGTACACTGCGATTATCTTTCAGGTCGGTTTCCATACCGTGGGTGTTGCCTACAATATCGTTATTCAGCATGGCGTCCACATTCCAGTTTTCGGCTTTGGCGCGTTTGGCCAGGTTGGCCGATCCATAAAGACCCTGTTCCTCGCCCACTACCGCCGCAAAAATAATAGTAGCCGGGAAAGATCGTTTAGCCATCACCCGGGCCAATTCCATAGATAAAGCAGTACCAGAGGCATCGTCATTAGCGCCCGGCTCAACGCCATTGGCATCCATCACATCATTAATGCGCGAATCATAATGACCCGATACGATATATACCCGGGTATCGGTTGGGTCTGTTCCTTTCAGAATAGCCAATACGTTTTTCAGTTTTACAGGCTGATCAATACGTGTACCCTTTGGCTGTGTAAACGTGTCAAACTGTACGGTCATACGTCCGCCAGATGCTGCGGCATATTTTTCCATTTCGGCCTTGATCCAGTTGCGTGCCGCTCCGCTGCCGGTTGTTTTGCTGGTAGTATCGCTCAGGGTATGTCGACTTTTAAAAGTCACCAGTTTGCGGATCGTGGCCTCGATATTTTTGGATGATACTTCATCAACCATTTGTTTAATACCCGCATCGGGTTTAATGATGGTTTGTGCTGCGGCGGGGAAGGTTAAGATGAGAAGGATGAATAGTTTTAGGTGTTTCATGTGTTGGTGATGTCTGAATAATGGGAGACGCAAATATGCGTCTCTACGGTTTGTTTTTATTGTAGAGACACATATTTGTGTCTCATTATTGAATTAAATTATAAATATAAATTCTCAAATCCGTCTTTGTTCACAAGCCAATTATCTGGATTATCATAGATATATTGTTGTACGTTTTCATACTCACGTTGATCTCTTATCACTCTATCATAATAACGAGGTTGCCAGCCAAATTCAATATCTTTTTCATTAGCGTATTTTTTTACAGAAGCTTTATATCCACGTAAAATAGCCGCAAGATTATCTTTTTGCACACCAAATTTATTGATCTCCCATGAGGTTTTATCAGGCTTATCGATAAACAATATAGCGTGTAAATGGTCGGGCATCAAAACAAAATCATCAAGCTTAACATAAGTGTAAAAATCAGGTAACTGCAACCAATACTTCTCAGCGATTAATCCAATCCCCGAGTGTTTGAAGAAAGCCTTGCTCTCATTAGGTAATTGACTAATTTCGCCAAGATATGGCACACGATCTTTTGTACAAATGGTCACAAAATATAATCCATGGGAACCATAATCCCATCCCGGCAACCGCGGTGAGGATACACGGTATTTCTTCTGAAATTTATCTTCCACTTTCTTTTTATTGTAGAGACGCATATTTGCGTCTCCCATATGATGATTTTCAATATTGAGAAAGACGCAAATATGCATCTCTACAGGGAATCTACTATTCCTCCTCCTCCTCACTCGCAGTTTGCAACATTTCGTCGGCCTGTTTAAAATTACTTTTTACAAAATGGCACCAGTCGCATTCTTTTTTGCCGCAACCTGTGTTAAAATCGTGCGCCATTATTTTGGCATAGGTATCTTTGATCTGTTCGGTCACTACGTCCATATCATCGGGGGTGATCACAAATTTTTCGCTGTGGTATTCGCCTTCACTTACGGGTTCTACAAAATCAAAAACGGTGCTTACTACTTCCCAATCGTTGGTGCGGTCATGGTCCACCAGTATTTTATAAAACACACCCTGTCGCCAGTAATCGCCACCGTTGGGGAAATCGTTGGTAGGTCGTAGCAGCTTGTCTTTGGCATTTTTGAGTTTACCGGTTTTATAATCCACCACGGTTACGTGCTTGCTATCAAATTCCATTTTATCCAGGTTACCTTTGATGGGCACGCCTCCTATTTCGATGTTTTTGATGGTGCGCTCGGTGATGGCTATCTTATTCCAATGGTCTACATTCTTTTCGTAGTAGGCAGGTAATATTTTTTCGCCGTAGGCTACGCGCAATTTATATTCATCCTTGGTAAATGAATCTTTGTTACGGGCCATGTACCAGCGAAATTCGTTCATAAACTGCTCAGTCGACAGGAACTCGTTATCATTATCTTTCAATAATTTATACGTTTTGTTCAACGCCCAATGCACGGCCTGTCCAAACGTAGCCGACGGACTTTTACCCGATGGCACCCTGATCAGACACTGGAAATAAAACCTCAACGGGCAATCCAGATAACTGCTCAGGTGTGTTACCGACAGCGTATAATTTTGCAGCAGCAGGTTAATGTAATTTTTATCCAGTAGCTCCACCTTTGGTTTTTCGGCCTCGCTAAACTGGGTGGCGTAAAAGCCCAGCATGGCTTCTTCGGTCACTTTTGGATAATGTACCTGTAAATCGGTGCTGGCCAGTATTTCGCCTACAAACTGGCTTGCTTCCTGATCTTTGGCTTTTTTATCTTTGTTCGCATATGAGATATACAGATGCTGTTTAGCACGGGTGATGGCTACATAAAACAGGCGCCGCCCCTCCTCTTTTTGGGCAATATCATCAGATGCGGCCTGGGTTAAAGTATCGGGGTAACTGAAACCGGTATTGCGGCCCTTACTATCCCAGGTGCGTTTATCACAGCCTATAAAAAATACATGTTCAAATTCAAGTCCCTTGGAACCATGTGCGGTTAAAAAATTAACACCATTATCAGAAAAGATCACCTGGTTCAAATCGAGCCGGATGCCATTCTTCTTCATCAACTCAATGGTGGCTATTAACTCATCCAGTTTAATTTCGGGGTTCTTGCGACTTTCATCTTTCAGGAAATCAAAAAAGCTGGTGAGCATTTGCATATGCCCGCCTTTGTCCGCTTGCTGCATAATGTACCGCAGGATACCCATTTTGGCTATCACATCCTGGAAAAGTGCCTGCAAAGTTTTACTCACTGCCGATTGCAGCAACTCATCAATATCATTAATGAGATACTTCATGGCGGTAAACTTATCCGGAGCAAAAAGATCAGTTTGAGCAGGTGGCCGCAACTCGCTCACATAACGACGGATAGAGGTTTTGGGTTTATTACCGGTTACCGCGCCATAATTTTCTTTAGCTACCGCGATGCTGGCCTTGGCAATTTCAATGGGGGCGATGTTAAAGAAATCATAATGCATGATCTCGAACAATAGCTCGTCACCACTATACGGCGAATCCAGTTCCATAGCCAGGTAACGCAGGATGTTGATGATCTTTTCGCCAAAGGGCTGCGTCAGGATATCGATCTTTCGTTTGGTATTTACCGCTATTTTCTCAACATCAAGGTATTTGATCATTTCCTCTACCTGGCTGTGGTTGCGATAGATCACCGCTATCTCACCCGGCGGCGTACCCTGGTCAATCAATGCTTTGATTTGGGACGATACATCTACCAGTTCCTGATCGGGATTCTCATATTCATTGATCACAGGCTCAACCGTGAGCTGGGTAAAGCGTGGATGCGATGCCCGCAGGTCCTTATCCAGTTTGAGCTGACTGGTGAGCCTCTCAAAATTGTTGTTGATGAGCGCCCTTGAAATATCGAGGATATTTTGATTGGATCGATAGTTATGTTTCAGTACAACAGTCTGCAGGGTATCTACATAATCGGTAGCAAAATCCAAGATGTTTTTCATGTTGGCACCCTGAAATTTAAAGATCGACTGGTCATCATCGCCCACCACAAACACGTTAGGTACATCCCAATAGCTCAGCAAAAACCTAAGCAATTCATTTTGCGAACCACTGGTATCCTGAAATTCATCCACCAAAATATACTGATAGCGCTCCTGGTATTTACGCAGTATCTCTTCATTATCGCGGAAAGCTTTCAGCACCCAGATGATCATGTCGTCATAATCATACCGGCCGCGGGCTTTCATCTTGGCATCGTAGTTTTTGTATTCGCCTACCGCTGCCAGCAATTTGCTCATGGTTTCATGAGCGGCATCAATATCTTTTTGTTTAGGGTCGCCAACTTTGATGCCTGTTTTGGCATTGGCGCGTTTGTATACAAATTCTTCCCGGTTAGGGATATCGTCCAGGTAATCCTGAACCGCTTTGGTAATCAGGTCGATGTCCCAGTTCTCCCGTTTCATGGTCGAGAACAGATCTTTCAAACGTTTGGTATCGTAATAAATATCTCCGGTAAAACGCTTGAGCAAATGATCGTTGCCAAACTCATCAACCAGTTCGCGGAACAGCATTGCCGATTCCAGATCAGACAATGACTCCAGGTTCAGCTTACCAAAATATTCCAGGTTCTCCTGGATAATCTCGTTACAAAAAGCATGAAAGGTATATATATTGATACGGTAAGCATCGGGACCAATAAACTCAAACAGACGCTTGCGCATAGCTACCGCACCGGCATCGGTATAGGTAAGACACAGTATTTCGTTTGGTAGTGCATCTGTATCGGTTAATATTTTACCTATACGGGCCGCCAGTATCTGTGTTTTACCCGTACCCGGTCCGGCCACTACCAAAACCGGCCCATCCATTTTATTAACAGCGGCCAATTGCTCGGGGTTTAACCCGGCCAAAGCCGCCTGAAATTTATCGTTATACTTATGAAGATTTGATTGCATATTGTTTAGTAAAGATAAGAAATAGCCCTCTCTAAACCTTCCTTAAAGGAGGAGATTCCAAAAAGAAAGCGCTTAAAGCCTTCTTCTTTGGAGAGGGTTGGGTGAGGCTTTATCAATATAATTTGCAAACATCATAATTTATAGCATCTTTAAGCCAGACATTTAAAGATGGAATTACCGTATCAGGGCAGAGCAATTATCGAGGATAATTTTGACTCTGTAAGAATCACTATACCTTCAAGAAAGAATTACTTTATTATCCTTTTCATGTGTGCGTGGCTTTGTGGTTGGTTCTTGGGTGAAGCATCAGCTATAAGAGAAATTCTTAGCGCTACAAACAAAGGTGCCGATCTGTTTAAGATATTCTGGCTGGCCGGCTGGACAATCGGTGGCCTGTTTGCCCTTAAAACAATTTGCTGGCAATTATTGGGTAAAGAATGCATCGAGATTGGCAAAGGTGTGCTGATCATGAAAAGACAGGGCGACCCTTTCAGCAAAACCACTTTCTATGATCTTAACTCATGCAATAGTTTCAGGGTACAAAACGACCAAATAAATGCCGGATTTGGTAGGTATAATGCGCTCCGGTCACTTAACGAAATCAACAATACCGGCACCATTGCATTTGATTATGGCATGAAAACCATACGGTTTGGCGAAAGTATTGATGAAGCAGAAGGCAAATACCTCTTAAACCTGCTAAGCAAAAAAAAGATCCTCGCCGATAAGAATTTCGCTTAAAAACTTTTATTGCTATTGCAGCCCTAAACCTGTTCCTGTTGGGAAAGAGGTATTAACACTTACCGGTAATTTACCGGTTGGCTTTAACGTACCGGCAATTACTTTGGCAGCCGATTTTTGCAGTTCCGCGCTCATTTGATAACACACCAGCAAGGCATTACTTTTTTCGATACCGGGCAAACCAGCTATAGTGTAGGCATTGGCAAAAACACTCATTACCACACCCTTGCGAATGGCCAGATCAGCTATCATCTGGCGCACATCAGCGCTGTAATCCAGTTTACTTTGAGGGCGCAGGCGGGTATCATGTATCCCCACAATTACCTGGGTGTATTGCTTTACCCAGTTCATGATATTTCTAACCTCAATAGCCGGGGCATTTTTGGCTACCATAAATATGCGGCAGTTAGGAAAGCTTTTGGCCATCTCCTGCTGAAAAACGGTAGGAGCATCTACCCCAATACTCACAATGGCCGTTTTAAGGAAGGGGTTCAATTTCAACGTGGCCGAATTACCTTTTAATAAAGTTACCGCTGCATCGCTCAACTGCTGTACAAGGTCTTTAGCCGTTTGACGGTTCAGGTCTTCATTCAAATTCACCGGCGAAATATTTTGACGGCGGTTAAGTCCGGCCCAATATTTGGCGGCCAGTACTTTCTTCACTTTGGTCTGAAATTCTTCAGGGCTGATTAAACCTTTACGAATAGCCCTACGGATAAGTTTAATGGCACGATCGGAGTTTTCTGATAATTCAATAACATCAATGCCGGCCAAAAATGCTTTTACATCAGCCTCCCCATTTGGAAAATATTTAGTCACACCTTTCATCTCCATAGCATCAGATACTACTAATCCTTTAAACTTCAACGAATCTTTCAAAACACCTGTTACGATAGGGCGCGACAAGGTTGAAGGCAAACGTTTGGTACTATCCAACGCGGGTATGTTCATGTGCGCTATCATGATGCCACTGATACCGGCATTAATAGCCTCCCGGAAAGGATATTCTTCGAGCGAGTCCAGACGGGCACGGCTGTATGGCAGCAAAGGCAAATCAAAGTGCGAATCTACATTGGTATCACCATGACCCGGAAAATGCTTGGCTGTGGTTAACAAACCGGCATCTTGCATCCCCTTAAAATAAGCTATACCTTTTTTGGCCACGTTATACATATTATCGCCAAAGGAACGATAATTGATCACCGGGTTGTTGGGGTTGTTGTTGATATCCATATCAGGCCCAAAGTTTATCTGGATACCCAGGCGCTTAAAGTCATACGCTACCTGTTGCCCCATTTTGTATATCAGGTTATTATCCTGTATAGCGCCGAGTGTCATCTGGTAGGGGTATGATATGGTCGAATCCAGACGCATACCCAGGCCCCATTCACCATCCATTGAAATAAGCAAAGGTACCTCTGCAAGTTTCTGATATTTATTAACCAATATAGCCTGCCTGCCTGGACCACCCTGAAAAAAAACCAGGCCGCCCACCTGCTCTTCTTTAATTACCCGGGCAACAGAATCTTCATAAGCTTTGCCTTTGTTGGTATGCGCTCTTACAAAAAGCAACTGGGCTATCCGTTGCTTGCGACTTAGTTTATTATAAACAGAATCAACCCAACGATTTTTTGTGTTCAGGCTTTGTACATAGCTTTCCCTTTGTGCAAAAGCATTTACTGCAATAAAATTAAGTGCTATAATTAAAGCACGGCAAATACCGTTATTGAATTTTGGCATGGTCAAATGTAGTATAAAATGGTATCAGGTAATGAGTAACAAGTATCGGGATTTTTGAAGATTTGATGAAGAAATTTAATTGACACGAATTATTGAATATTTTAAATAAACCTTTTCCTTAATTTTTACTCTATGCCTATATAAATCAAAATAATCAAGGAAGGATTGCAGCCCCGTACTTAAAAAGTAAATGCATGCGATTCGTTCCGCTACCGTTAAAAACAAATAAAAAATGAAAAAATTTATCTTTTTTGCAATATGTCTATTTGCAGCAGGTGCAGTAAGTGCACAAACTTATTATGGCCCCAACAGGCCGCAACGCCGTTATGTACACCAGCGCAGGCCGTATAATGACAATCAGATCAAAGTAGGTTTTACGGCCGGTCTCAACGTAGCCAATTCACTTGATGCTTATGATTCCCGTTTTAGCTCAAGCAGTATTGCAGCCTTCAATGTCGGGCTTACACTGGATGTTCCTGTTAGCTACTCTTTTTCTTTCGCCCCAGAAGTACTGTTTTCGCAAAAAGGCTTTAGTGCCGATCTTGAAAATTCCCATTTTACCGAACGTACTAATTATATTGATATTCCTTTACTGGCAAAATTCAAGATTGTACCCGGGTTTAATTTTTTAATTGGCCCTCAGCTTACCTTTTTAACTTCGCAAAGAGATACTTACCGTGACTTTGGCACCAACGTAGAAACCCGTTATGACGGGCACCAGGGCGACCAGAGTTATGTTGCAGGTGTGGTAGGTGTAAGCTTTGATATTAACCGTAATGTAGAGATCAGGGGTCGCTACAACATCGACCTTTCCAGAAACAGCTCCAATGAGGCTGACCTGCCCGACTTCCGCAACCAGGTTTGGCAAATTGGATTAGGATTTAAGTTTCAGTAAACAACCTGTTATAAAAATAAAGAGGGGTACTTTTAAAAGCGCTCCTCTTTGTTTTTATTATCATTGATCAATAAGTATAAAAGCAAATATCCGCCAAAATACAGCTGTTAAAACCCAGGTAAAGTTTATGCTGCCCTTTATACTAAAAAAGGAATAAACTTTCTTTCAGGAGCTTATTTTTATTTTTCACAAAACGACGTAATAAGATTAAATAATTATAATATTCCATTTAATAAACCACAACTTTGCGGTTCATTTTAAAATCTGTTAAAAATTCATAATACAGTACATCAATAAACGCCGGGTGGTAAAATGTGCAAAACTGCGCCCGTAATTTAAAGTGTCAGTAATTTTATTTTACCAACAGCGTTTATATCTATAGCTGGTACTAATATGTTTCCAGAACAGCAGACATATTTATTTTTACCAGTACAAACAGCAGAAATAATGAATAATAACATTTCAATATTAGTAGGATTAAAAAATAATTTAGATTACAGCAAATACTTCTACCAAACCACCCGCAGCTTATATCCTACCGTTGAAATTGTGTTCGTTAGTTATAATAGTACGGATGGTACTAATGAATGGCTGGATAGTTTGCAGGATGATCATATAAAATATTATTATTCACCCCAAAGCAAAACACTTGCCCACACCTATAATAAGTGCACCGAATTGGCCACAAAAGATTATGTTGTATTTGCCCATAATGATATGGTGCTAACGCCAGGTTTTATAGAGGGATTACAAAAACATTTGTCGCAAAAAAGTCTCCTTTATTATACAACGGTCGAACCTCCCATTTTTGCTGATGACCACAGACCCTGGAAAATTGTTAAAGATTTTGGGACAGATATAGCTTCGTTCAAAAAAGATGATCTGTATTCATTTACTAATAAAATACTAAAGGATAATACTGAGCCTAAAAGGGACGTACAGGGGGCCTCATTTTTTTTATGCGTAAACAGGGATGCCCTTTTAAAGGTAGGAGGGCTTGATACCTTATTTAATCCCATGTTTTGTGAAGATGATGATCTGATATTACGACTCAGCCTGTTAAACCTGAAAAAGATAGTTATACCTGATGTATTATGCTATCATTTTATCAGCAAAACCTCCAGATTTTCTGCCGAATATCAGAATAAAACGCAACAAATTGAACTAAACTCCAACAGGAACTTTGTCAGAAAATGGGGCTTCAAAAGCTCATCAAGCGTAAAAAAGAAATACGACATCGGGTTAATTATTAAAAACTGTGATGAAAAATTATTATTTCAGTTAGAACCCTGGTGTTCTACAATTTATACAGATTGCGACCCTGAACCTTACATAGCCCGTGAACAGTTTAATACCGCTATCGATTTGGCTGAAAGAATAAAACCTATAGAGTCATCTAAACAAAATGGGGTTCTCATATCAATTGATGGCAAAAACTTCAATGAGCTGGCCTATAATAAAATACAACAGCTCAGTGAATTTATTACATGGCGAATTAATACCCCCCTTTCGCTTTTGCAGAAAATGCTCCTAAAAAATTCTGCGGTGTTCAAATGGAAAATGTTTAAGTTTGAATTTATTGATACGCAAACTTACGAACACCAACTTATCCATATCAAAATCACCTGCGATGCTTTTCAACCTGTTTAATAATACTAAAATCACTTATGGTATTACGGTATGTAATGAAGCCACTGAACTCGACCTGTTACTTACCACACTGATCCCGATTATTGATAAGCAAGATGAGTTAATTATACTTCAGGATGTAACCTCCAAAGACATAGCTGTTAGCGCTGTAATAGAAAAACATAAAGACCGGGCAATTGTAATAGAAGCAAAACTCAATGGTGATTTTGCTACTTTTAAAAATACATTGATAACAAAGGCATCTGGCAATTACCTGTTCCAGATAGATGCAGATGAAGTGCCGCAACAATCACTCATCAAAAAGTTAAAATGGGTACTCCGGAAAAACAGGAAAAGCGACTGCTTTTTTGTACCACGAATAAATATTGTGAACGGATATACCGACGAGCATATCAACAAATGGAACTGGAATATCAACGATAAAAACTATATTAATTTTCCGGATTATCAGCCCCGGTTAATCAAACTCAATGGGGCTATTAAATGGAAAAATAAAGTTCATGAGGTACTTACAGGCTATAAAAGGGGGCTTAATCTGCCTACAAAAAACTACGATTACTGCCTTATCCACATTAAGGATATTAAAAGACAGGAAAAACAAAACGATTTTTATGACAAACTGGCTTAAAGCTGGCCAGATACCCCTGTTTAAATCTATAAAAGCTCTTTACTTGTTATAAAGCTCTTTAACCAACGACTCGAAATGATCCTGAAAAAGAAAATCATAACCATTTTCACCTTCAGGTATCACATTGATCACCTCTAAAGATACCTCCAATATCCTGGGAACTTTCAATGCTTCGGCAATAGAAAACGGGAACGACTGATTACCGATAAAAAATTTGCAACCGGCAATTATCTGTGCCATTTGTAAAAAGTCGGTCACCTGAATCCACTCAATATGGGGTATCTGTTTTCTGATATCTTTATACTCCGATTCTACACCTATAAACTTCAATCTATCATAATTTTTTAAAAATTTATAGTTGATCAAAATATTGCGGTATCGTTCGCTTCGGGCAATCACAACGTCATCTTTAAATGATAAATTGGGTTCCACAGTTAACCACTTTTGCCATAAAACCGGGTTAACGCCGGTAATGTATGCACACCAGTGCGCAATATTACCTTTATCCTGAGGTACCAGACCAGCCCTGAAATAATCTAAATCAATATCAATAGACTCATTGGTTAGTGTCCCGTATTCATGAATATAAGGTTGTGAGCTAAGCAAGGGCTCAAGCATCTTAATCATCTTTTCATTAAGCATTACATTGCCCAAAGGATGCGTTTTATCTGCAGCTATCATTAATGGCTGATTGGGCCTTAAATATAAATTTGTTGGCACATTAACCGTTTCGGCTATTTTTTTAATAGTTGGCAAAGCATAAATAATGTCTCCCGCATTGCCGCTATGGTTAAAATTAATCTGATGGTTAATATCCGCAAGCCTTTTTATTTTAGCTGGGGTATTTAATTGGGCGTAGGACGTTAAAAAGCTGGCAAACTCGTTTGATTTATAATTAGCCAGTTCCCACTTATACTTTTTATAACCTGCTCTATCCGTATACTTAAGCCAATATTTACTTATAAAACCCTTTTTTTCCATCTTCAATTATTTACTCCTCTTACGTATGATTTACAGTTAAAATAACAAATGGTGTTAATAAATTTTATAAACCGCAGACTATGAGATATCTATTTTAAAATCAATTAAGTACTGACATAGCTCTTTGTTTTACAGGTACAAGTCGCAAAGAGATTGTATCAGCGGTTTCCGATAAGATACATCTATTTATTAATGGTGCAAGCTATTATTCGGCGTTAAAAGTTTGCATATCTATTAAACGCTTGTACACACCATTATGATTAATTAGCTCCTGGTGTGTGCCCTGTTCTGCTACCTTTCCGTTATCAAGTACAATAATCAGATCGGCGTTTTGGATAGTACTCAAACGGTGGGCAATAATAAGCGAAGTACGGTTTTTCATGAGGTTGTTTAAAGCTTCCTGAACCAGCTTCTCTGATTCTGTATCCAGAGCCGAAGTAGCTTCATCAAGCAACATGATTGGCGGGTTACTTAATACAGCCCTTGCTATACATATCCTTTGCCTTTGCCCTCCTGATAATTTCGTGCCGCGGTCGCCGATATTGGTTTGATATCCATTATCAGTTTCCATGATAAAATTATGCGCGTTGGCAATACGTGCGGCAGCTTCTACCTGTTCCTGAGTTACATTGGTTTTGCCAAAAGCTATATTATTAAATATCGTATCATTAAATAATATAGAATCCTGATTAACAAAGCCCATTAAGCTGCGTAACGAAAGGGTTTGTAAGTTTTGTATATCCTGGCCATCAACCAATATGCGGCCGCTTTGAGGTTCCATAAATCTGGGCAGCAGATCCATCAATGTTGATTTACCACCGCCTGATGGACCAACCAACGCAATAGTTTTACCTTTTGGAAAAAACAGATTCACATCTTTTAGCACCAGTTTTTCATTATAAGCAAATGAAACATCTTCAAGTCTGATACCATCTTTAAATTCATTTACAGGAACAGCGTCAGGGGCATCCTGTATCTGTGGTTTTTCGTCAATCAGGGCCAGTATGCGCTCGCCGGCTACTAATCCCGAATGAATATTACTGAAAGCATCGCCAATGGCTTTAGCCGGACGCATTAACTGTGAAAATAGAGCAATGTAAGCAATAAACTCTCCTGCAGTCAGATCTGATCGTTTATTAAATATAAGATAACCGCCATAAAGTACAATGAAAGAAATCATGGTTACCGACAACGTTTCAGAAACCGGGGATGCCAGTTGTTGCCGTTTTGACATTGACCGGGTAATTTTTGAATAGCGTACATTTTCATCGTCAAACCGCTTAATAATAAAATCGGTGGCGTTGAAAGCCTTAATGATCTTGATACCCGATAATGCTTCATCCAGGTAACTGATCATGTTGGCATAAGAGTTTTGTGCGGCAACTGCCTGTGAACGCAATTTTTTTACTATACGGGAGATTAAAAAGCCAGCCACCGGAATAATGAGCAACGAAATTAAAGTAAGCTTAACCGATATAATAAAAAGCCAAACTAAATAACCTATTAACATCAATGGCTCCTTGAAAACCACCTGCAAAGTGCCCGTTACCGAAAACTGTACCGTTTGAACTTCGGATGCTATTTTAGACATAATATCGCCTTTGCGCTCATTACTAAAATACCCCATATGCAGTTTCATTACATTATCAAATACTGCTTTTCTTATTTTGAGCAGGGTATGTATTCTCAGGCTTTCCATAATCCGCTGAGATAGATAGCGGCATATATTCCCTAAAAATACAGCTATCACAATCACCGTACATACAAACTTTAACGCTCCCCACTCGCCATAAACCGTAATAAAATGATGGGTGTAATATTTAAACCAGGCCGACACATCATAGGTAGGAATATCCTTTGCATTTACAACAGCCGCCTTAGCATCCGCAGCCCCACCAACATGAAACAAGGTATTCAGCAGCGGGCTCAGCAAACCTAAAACAGAAGTACTAAATACAACATATAGCAGGGTAAAGATGATATAGGGAATTGCAAATTTCTCGATTGGTTTTGCAAACGACAATAGTCTGAAATATGTTTTCATTTAAAAAGTTAAGCTGCAAAATTAAGTAAATGGCAGCTATTATGCGTACAGTGTTTTTATAAGGACTAAACGTCCCGGTTTTTATCTTATTATTATTTATTAACTAAGCCAAGCATTTATCCGCTCCAAAACCATATCAACGGTAATGCTGCTCAGATCATCAGAGTTGCTTTCTATATGCTCTGCTTTTATACCTAATGGCGCCCAGCGGGTAGCATGTATACCTATGGTAATGGGGAATAAACCCAAAGTATGTATTCCCGAAGCGGCTGCCACATGCAGTGGTCCTGTTCCGGAAGCCAGCAAGCCATCGGCATGGTAAATGAATGCGATAAGCTCATCCAGTGTCAGTTTTCCGCTTAAATCAATCACAGATGCTGGTAATTGAGGCATCCATGTTTTAAAAAGTTCATGTTCTTTTTGTGATCCTGTTATAAAAACCCGGAAATTATCGTGAGGTAAAAGCTTAATAAGATCGGTGAAATTATCCAGATCCCACTCTTTACCATTACCGTTTGATTTAGCGTGAATAATCAGGTTGAATTTATCATCTTTCAACTGATCTTTAATTTGTGCAGGCAGCTCCGTTGTTGGCTTAAAATTACCTTTGAACAAATTGGAGAGAGTCCCCAATGTAGGTACATGCGTAACCCCAAGCGGTTTACACAGATAAACATCCTGCTGTGCTTCATGCAGGTTTGACCGTCTGCGGCTTAATCTTACTAATTTATTACAGGTAAAAAAATGATAGTTCCTGCTTGTTACGCCAATCCTGATTTTTATGCCAGCTTTTTTCGCGGCTTCAGCAATTTCCCTTTGGGGGAATTCATGTACAATGGCATCGATAGCTTTTTCCTTAAAAATATCGGCAATTTGATTTATGGATAAATCTTTAAGCTCATCATAATTGATAAAATGATCAACAGCCTTACAGGCATCTATAACAGGTTTGGTATAGCTGCGCCCCAGGAAGCTGATGATTACATCCGGAAATAGCTGTTTTAAATAAATACAGGCTGGCAGTTGGAGCACAACGTCGCCCATGGCATCAATCCTGTTTATTAAAATGTGGGTTATTTTTTTGTTATCAACTATTGGCATTTAACTTTTATATAGCATATCAATAAGGCAAAAATAGAACAATAGTTTATTAAAGGCTATAGTACCTCTTTATTGCAGCCAGCCTTCAATTTTCTCTTTAACCATATCAACAGAAATGCTGCTCAAATCGTCGGAATTACTTTCTATATGTTCGGCCTTTATACCTAGCGGAGCCCATCTGGTAGCATTGATTGATTTGGAAACCGGGAATAAACCGAGCGTATAGATACCCGAAGCGGCGGCTACATGCAGTGGACCAGTACCTGAAGCAAGTAAACCATCAGCGTGATATATAAACGCTATAAATTCATCAAGATCCATTTTTCCGCTCAGATCAATTACAGAAGCTGGTAACTGAGGTATCCAGGATTTAAATAGCTGATGCTCTTTGAACGAGCCCGTTATAAAAACACGAAATTTATCCGGGGGTAAACTATTAATTAACGCTGTAAAATTATCCATATCCCATTCGCGCCCGTTACCTCCCGATTTGGTATGAACAATCAGGTTAAATTTATCATTCTGAAGCAGGTTTTTAAATTGGGGCGGCAACTCCACCAAAGGTTTAAAGTTATCCTTATAATAACGGGCAATAGTGCCAATGGTTGGTATATGGGTAACTCCCAAAGGTTCGCACATGTAAATATCCTGCTGTGCCTCATGCAAATTTGATTCTGCCCGGTTTAGTCTGATTAGCCTGTTGCAGTTAAAAAGGTGATGAATCTTACTGGTTGCCCCTATCCTTATTTTGATGCCCGCCATTTTAGCAGCTTCGGCAATCTGGCTTTTAGGGAATTCATGCACAATGGCATCAATATGCTTTTCTTTAAACAGCGTGGCTATTTCTTTTTTTGATAAAGGCTTAATGTCATCATAATTGATAAAATGATCAACAGCTTTGCATGCATCAATAATAGGCTTGGTATAGCTTCGCCCCAGGAAACTGATGATCACATCGGGATATAATTGTTTTAAATAAATGCAGGCAGGCAGTTGCAGCACTACATCGCCAATGGCGTCAATCCTGCTTATTAAAACGTGCTTTATATCTTTATGATCAATTATTGGCATCTATCTTTATTAAAATAATGGTTTCAATCTGCAAAAATACAACAATAGAATTTAGGGGATTAACTCATATTTAGTAGTTACAAGCCCAGGCATTCGGTATACAGATCAAGATATTGCCGGGCTGTTTTTTCCCAATCAAATTTAGCTGCATGTTGCATGATACTTTCGGCCATATTATTTGTTGTGTATTCATCCATGCCCCTGGCAAAAGTTGACTGCATGGTTTCGGGCTCAAAATTATCAAAATACCAGGCCGCGTCGCCGCCAATTTCTGGCAGGGAGGTGTATCTTGATAAAAAAACAGGTTTACCAAAATGCATGGCCTCAATAACAGGTAATCCAAAGCCTTCGGCTATAGACGGAAATGCAAATGCTTCACAATTTTTGTAATACCAGGCCTTGTCGTCATCACTAATAAGACCTATTAGTTTTACCCGGCTGGTACAATTGTATTTATTTGCCTCCTCCATGATTCGCTGCTCATAATCGGTTATTTTACCGGCAATAATCAGTTCCAGCTCGTTATTCTCCAGCAAAGCCGGTAAAACATGAAAATTCTTTTTAGGAGCAAGGCTACCGATGGTGAATATAAATTTACGCGCTGGTTTATACGGAGGTTCATGATGTTGTGGTAAAATAAGCTTATCCGCACCATTATAAATAACTGTTAACTTACTTGCTGCCTGCGGATAATATTTAACAATATCACCTGCTACAAAATTAGATATGGTTACTATCTTATCGCAGTTATCTATATAACCACCCAGGCGAGTTAGATATTTTTTATAACGTGCCGGTGAGCGCGTTTTTTCATGAACCGGGTTCATATCATGAATAGTAAGTACTTTTTTTGCTTTTACCCGCGCAGGCTTTAGTTTGCAATACTGATTGGTAAAATGTACCAGGTCAAACTGTTTATATGCCGGGAAAAAGACCTTGTGCAAAGGCGACATTAAAATAGTACCTGCAAGTTGTTGAAACCAGTAAATAGACTTTTTATGCAGGTATCCAAATATGGTGAAGCGGCCTTTATTCTCCTTCAGGATCTCCTCGCCTAAACTTCTTTCAAAAAAAAACATGCCTGATGTTGCACGTTTTAACGAATCGAAGGTAATGAGAATAGTGGGTTTCAAATGGCGATGATCTTTTATACTAAACCAAAAACTACAACAACAATTATCCTAATTTATACCGGGTTATCTGCTATCAGCAAAGCTCAATAAGCGCAAATATACGATTTTGGTGAATTACGTACTTTTTACATTGCTTTATTAAAATAACAAATCCGGTGGCAAACCACCGGATTTGTTATTTTGTACTAATAATTAATTGCCACCCATTTTTATATAATGAATATTTTGATTTTACAAATCACAGTTAATAAACAAAACTAACACCACCAGCACCACCTGATGTAGTATAGTTTTTAAAAAAGCTACCATCATTGGGGCTGTGTACACCACCAATGGTCCTGGTTGAGGCTAGAATTACAGTTACTGGTCCAAACGTAGCCATTCCATCAGCTATTATTTCTAAATCTCCGTCATTGGTTAGTACCAACTTAGTGTTTCTTGGATTTTTAGTGCCGCATTTGTAAAAGTAGGTTTGGGATTCAAAAAGTCCAACGCCATTAGGATCGTATGCAACCAAATTAAGATCATCTTGTAACTGAACTTTTGTTTGCTTGCCAAAGGTGTTGCTGCTTCCCCATAATGCCTCGTTTCCGTGATAAACTACCAAATTGCCATCAGGCTGGTTATTAAATGCATAAGCACCTGCATGCCACGTGCTTTTGGGTATAACTACCCCACCCCCATTGAAACCAGGAAAATTGGCTATTACAGTATAATAACTTGATGCATAAGGCGAGGCATAAGTTTTTGAATAGGCACATGAAACATTGTTTATAACTTTGTTTCTTCCGTTTTTAGTTGTGTCGGTTTTACTTAAAGTATCAGCATCAACCTTTGCTGTAATATTCAAATCATTCGATTTCTTCTGATCTGCATTAGTTGGTGTATTAGTATTTTTGGTGCAACCAAATAGCGCAACAAAGCAGGTAATTATTAAAAGATTTTTTTTCATGGGATAATAAGGTTAATCTATGGGCAGGATATAATTATTAGCGTTCAAAAATAACGTTTATATCATCTAAATAGCATTATTTTATATTATATAATTATAAATAACGCTTAAAATTAAACAGGAGCAAACATATTAACCTTATTACTAATAATAGCTTTCGTGATATTATTTGCACCTAAGCCGTTTTTGAAAATAACCTAGAAAGAAGTATTGAATTATTAAGAAATTAAAAATTTAACAAAACCACACATGTAATTAGATACAGCCGTGGATTACTAATCAATCTGCTTTTAGCCGATGACAGCAAAATAGCAATTTCAGCTATCATTGATCTAGCTTTGCCTTATCTTTGGATTGTACCGGATTACAAGATCAGGATGACCATGCCTTTTAACAGTTCACAAGTGGTTCTTTAGGTGCCCGTCGCCCAAAACCATATTCTTGCAAGCCGCAAGTGTTCAAAAGAGTTGCATATTCATTAATCAATTGCCCGGAATTACTACTGACCGAAAAAGCATACAAGCTGATCTGTTAAAATTTAACGCAACATATTGATAAAAAAAGCTTCAGCAGAATATTGCTGAAGCTTTTTAAGATGAAAAATTCAATCTGTATAGTTTTGTAGATACTTATGTATAGTTTATGATGAATTAACAATTCAATAACAATTGAAAGATGTGATTAAATTACTTTCATTGTAAAATAATTGTCAAAATCACCTTTAACTATTCATAATTTCTTCAATATGGGCGGCCTCTACCGGGATGTTGGCCATCAAATCGCGGTTACCATCCTGGGTAATTAAAATATTGTTCTCAATCCTGATACCTAAACCTTCTTCGGGTATATATATTCCCGGTTCGCAGGTGAGTATATTACCTACTTCAAATGGTTTATAGCGGCTTGCAAAATCATGCACATCCAAACCTAAGTGATGTGAGGTACCGTGCATAAAATATTTTTTATAAAGAGGCAGATTCGGGTCTTGTTTTTCTACATCGTGCTTATCCAGCAGCCTCAAGCCTATTAGTTCGCTGGTCATTATTTTGCCAACCTCTTCCTGATAATCATTCAGGCTGGTTCCGGATACTATCATTTTAGTAGCCTCACGCATAACCCTTAAAACAGCATCATAAACAGCACGCTGCCGTGCAGTAAAACGCCCGTTTACAGGTACAGAACGGCTCATATCAGCATTATAGTTAGCGTATTCGGCACCAAAATCAAAAAGTATCACATCGCCATCCTTACAAACCTGGTTATTATCGGTATAATGTAACACTATAGCATTTTTACCTGAGGCCAAAATGGGATGATAGGCGTGCCCTGTTGCCCTCTGCCGC
The DNA here is from genome assembly GCF_011089895.1 of Mucilaginibacter inviolabilis. Classification (NCBI taxonomy): domain Bacteria; kingdom Pseudomonadati; phylum Bacteroidota; class Sphingobacteriia; order Sphingobacteriales; family Sphingobacteriaceae; genus Mucilaginibacter; species Mucilaginibacter inviolabilis. The sequence goes on along the minus strand of NZ_JAANAT010000002.1, from coordinate 626,847 downwards.
AAAAATTCATGCGTAATTTCGGCTTCAATTTCATATTCGGTAACGCCAGGCTTCAGAAATTTCAGCACACGCACAAACGCATCATGAGTAATATCACATGCTTTTTGGGTTAGTGCTATTTCAACGGGCGATTTGATAACGCGGAGGTCGCGCATAATTACCGCCGAACGCTCATATTTATGCAGCGGATATTTTGCTTTTAATGCTTCATACATCCGTAAATCGCGGTAGGGTACCTGGTGGCTATAGCGGTCATTTTCGTTTGTGTTAATGTATACATACTCTGCATGATATATAATACTTTGCAAAATAGTTTCATATTCGCTCAACCAATAAACGCTTTCAATACCCGAAGCTGCCCTGGCTTCTTCTTTAGTATATTTATGCCCTTCCCATATAGCGATATGTTCATTGGTTTGTCTTAAAAAAAGTACTTCTTTGTATGCTTTATTAGGACAATCGGGAAATAAAACCAGAATGCTCTGTTCCTGATCTATACCTGTCAGATAAAAAAAATCGGAATTTTGCTTAAATAAGAAGGATTGATCGCCGCTTCTTGGAAATTCATCACTTGCATGGAAAATAGCTATGGAGTTATGTTTTGTTCCTGAGACGAAATTTTTTCTATTATTAATAAATAAACAATTATCAATTGCTGGATATTTCATATTTATCTGCTGATTATCTTTTTTTTTTCTTTATTTGTATAACTATTACAATTTTTGGAACAATGTTTGGTCAGGGTTTCAAACATAATTACTAAATTTGAAAAAAATCACAATTAAAATCGTTTAATCTTAAAAACTATGAATTATTCTACATTAAAGAAAACAGTCGCATTGTCATTTGCTTCTTTGATGGTTGTGGGAATCGTAAATGCACAAACGGATTCTACCAAAACAGCCACAGCAACTACAACGTCGTCTGAAACTACTACCCCCAAGGTATTTGGTGGTTTAGGACAGTACAAAAAGTTTAGCATCGGTGTAAACGTTGGCGCTACCGCTCCTTCAGTTGCAACTGGTGGTTCAAACGACTTTACCCACAATAAAGTTCAGTTAGGTTACGGCCTTTCATTCAGAGAGCAACTTGCACACTCTTTTGGTTTACAATTGGATTTCCATGGTGGTAAAGTAGAAGGTGATAACTCTAAAGCACCTGGTCAAGGTTACTCTGCAGCATCTTTCCAAACTAAATTTTGGTCAGGTACTTTAAGCGGTGTAGTAAATGTTGCTACAATCGACTTCTTAAGACGCAAAAATTCAGTTAACTTCTTCGTTACAGCCGGTGGTGGTTTAGCTTTATACGCTCCTAAAGTTACTTACAAAAACGGTACTGTAGTTGATTATGAAGGACACGCAGGTAACTCTGATGGTTCTGGAACAAACAAATACGTTAAAGAACTGATCATCCCTGTTGGTGCAGGTGTTAAATTCAGATTAAGTGATGTTGTTGCCTTAAACTTAGGTTACACTGAAACATTTACTGATGGTGACAACTTTGACGGTGTTAAAAGAGCTTATTTACACAAAGATAAATACAGCTACGGATACGCTGGCTTAGAGTTCACTTTAGGTTCAAAATCAAAACCAAGCTTAGAGTGGGTTAACCCTGTAGCTTTAATGTATGACGAATTGTACGATGCTGCATTACGTCAGGAAGTTGAAGCTTTAAAAGGTCGTGTTACCAATGTTGAAAATGCTGTTAATGATCTGAAAAAAGATTCAGACGGTGACGGTGTTGCTGATCAATTTGACAAATGCCCAGGTACTGCTGCTGGTAGCGTAGTTGACGGTTCAGGTTGCGTTATCGTATTCCCTAAAGCGGATACTGTTGCTGCTGCTAAAGCTGATGCTTACTCAAACATCCAGTTTGAATTTGATAGCTCAGTATTACGTACTTCATCTTACCCAGTGTTAGATGCAACTTCAGCTGACTTACGTTCATCTGGTAAATCTGTTGAAGTAGATGGTTACGCTTCATCTGAAGGTACTGCTGCTCACAACATGGCTTTATCAAAAGACCGCGCTAACTCAGTAAAAACTTACTTAGTTAACTCTGGTGTTGATGCTAAAAAAGTTAAAGTAAAAGGTTACGGTGAAACCAACCCAATTGCTGATAACTCAACTGAAGAAGGCCGCGTATTAAACCGTCGCGTTCAATTCAAACAAAAATAATATCAATTAAATATTATTGCGAAGGCTCCGGATAACCCGGAGCCTTCTTTGTTTGTACAGGTTTTGTATAACCCAAATCAATACCTTTCTTATTGGGCTGTAACATCAGGATGAATGTCTGCTCATTTATTAAATAAAGCCCGGCTATGTTTTAACCGCCAATCGGTGTACCCGTCGCAATGTACGTACAAGCATAAATAAGCCTTACGAAGGCCATTCCCTGATATTAGTCAATTGAGCCGATATAAAAAGAATGGATAAGTTCCTCTCCCTGTGTTTGAACTTTGATTAAACGAATGACAGGATTCCGGATCTGTAGTAGAGTATAGATATAGAGAATATGCCCTTGATCAGGAAATCAAAACATATCCGCACATTTGCATATCTGCAAATCCGCACATCTATTTTACGCTCTTTTTAAGCACAATAAAATATCCGCCAATAAAAACAAGCACGGAGATGCTAATACCAACAAAGATGTCCTTTGTAAAAATATCAATGATTATTTGAGGAGCCTCACCTCTATTGGTATTATGCGGCATTAATTTTAACGCCAGCATAGGATGTGAGTACGGGTATAAATAACAATACTCCCAGCCCTTTGATGCAGTTATAACACCAATAATGGTAGCTAAAAAGCCAACACCCATCGGCTTTAAAAAATCCGACCATAGTAAGCTGAGTAAAAACTGAATGGATAATATACCCAGTGAAGATAAGAAAAGCTTAAAATAAAGTTTGGCCAGCGTATCCTCCATATGGTAGTTATCAAAGCGTAGTTCGGGCTTTACCAAACTCAGCAAATTACCAAACCCTATGGTAAATAATACAAAAAGGGTAAGACACATAAATATCAGAAACAGGGCATAAAAATATTTGGCTGCATATACGCTCAGGCGCGAAATAGGGAGGCTAAACAAGTTTTTCCAGGTATCGGCTTTGTGCTCTATGCTATTTACCGAATAAGCAATGAAAACAACAAACATGGGTAACAGCAATGATCCCATTATAGACAGAATGGCGCCGGAAAACTGAAGCCATAGCATCATAGGGGACATACCTGCCAAACGTTCGCTTTTGGTGTAAAAACCCACAAACAGCAGCAGGCATATAAGCAATGGCAATAATATAGCCGCCCAAAAGCCTAGTGTTTTACGACTTTTAAAAAACTCTGACCGGAATGATAAAATAAATCCTTTCATATCGATCAGGCATTTTGAGTAATAGATAAAAACAATTTTTCCAGATCTTTTTGCTGCTTGCCGATACTGAATACAGCATATTCGTTTTGGATAAGAAGCGCATTGATATCACCCATCTGTTCTTTTGAAGTATAGGGCACATACACATAATCGTCCGTCACATCTGCAACCGGATAATTCTTGCGTTTCAATAAATTGGCAGCGTCAACAGTATTATCGGCCTCAATACGTATTAAAGGCTGACTTAACGCCTCCAGCTCAGTAATGCTACCCTGAAACAATAATTGCCCGCCATCAATAATACCTACATGCGTTGCCATGCGTTCAACCTCGGCCAGCAAATGGCTTGATATGAACACTGTTTTACCATGTTGCTTAACCAGTTTCAGCAGCAGCTCACGTACTTCAATAATGCCATTGGGATCAAGGCCATTGGTGGGTTCGTCCAGTATCAATAATTTAGGGTTGGTAAGCAGGGCCAGCGCTATGCCCAGGCGCTGTTTCATCCCCAATGAGTATTGGCCCGCTTTTTTATTAGCAGCAGCGCCCAGATGCACCAGGTTAAGCATCTCATCAACACGTTTAGCGGGTACCTGTAGCAGTAAAGCCCGGTTTAATAGATTTTCTCTTCCGCTCAGATGGTGATAAATGGCCGGCTGTTCAATAAGCGCCCCCACCTGGGCTAGTATGCTGATACGATTTTTTTGGAGTTCCTGTTCAAAAATGTGGATGCTACCGTGTTGGGTTTGGAGCAGGTTTAAGAGGAGTTTGATAGTAGTGGTTTTCCCGGCGCCGTTAGGGCCAAGAAAACCATATATACTTCCTTCGGGTACCTGCAGGTTTAATGATTTAATAACCTGCTGACTGCCGAAGTTGAAGGATAACCCTTCAGTACGAATTACCATACATGGTTATCCTTGGCTACTGAGCAAACAGTTTTAACAAGGGTAACACCTTTGTAAAACAATGATGTGGCATGAACGGATGCCCCAACAATTGCCGATTCCTTCTTTTGTTCAAACTGATAGCTTACACCTAATATAAGGGCAAACATTACCGGTATCAGTAACATGATAAAAGGATTCGAATTTTTGATAAGCGTTTTCATCGTGAGTGTTTTGATACAACAAAGGAATATTAATTATTTTACCTGCTAAAAAGTATTAGACCAACGGTCTGTGTTTATAGATGAACGGTCAATTAACCGTATTAACCCGTTCATCGATTTTAAATGCCCGTTCATCGATAAAATGAAATACTATATATAAATGTATCAGCATATCCCCGTCAAAATATTAAATTAGACGGTGGGTTGAGAGACAAGAAATAAAGAAGCAGGAATCAAGACAAGCTGCAATCAAACTGATTAAATTACTGTCTTGATTCTTGGTTCTTGAATTCCTGATTCCGCTTAGCTCTTGATTCTAAAGAAATGTCATCAGATAAACAAACACGTATTATAAAAAGGGGCTGGCAAATATTTTGGCATTTACTTTTTTGGCTGGGTATCATCTCCCTCTTTTTGTCCCTCGCGCACAGCAATACCAAACTGAGCAATACGGAACTGATGATCCTGTTTTTGCTATATCCTGCCATCAACATCAGTTTATTTTATATTAACTTCCTAGTTTATATACCCCGGTTTTTAGATAAAAAGCGTTACTGGGCCTACGCCTTGTTTATTATTGTTACCATTATTGCTTATGGCCTGGGAAAATACGGTGTGGGCCTGATGTTTAAGCAATATGTACTGGTACGTCAGCATGGCGAGGTTATCTCTTTTCCATCATATTTTTTAAGTACCGTTTTCACCAGTTTAATATTCATTTTTTTAAGTACCGTACTTAAATTTACTACCGACTGGTTTTTGAATGAACGCATCCAGCACGACCTGGAAAACCAACGCCTGAGTGCCGAACTGGCCTTTCTAAAATCGCAGATTAACCCCCACTTTTTATTTAATTCACTCAACAGCATCTATTCCCTGGCTTACCAACGCTCCGAAACCACGCCCGAAGCTATTCTGAAATTATCCGAAATTATGCGGTATATGCTGTATGAATGTAATGATAACAAAGTTGATTTAAGTAAGGAGCTGCAATACTTGCATAACTACATCGACCTGCAAAAAATACGGTTTGGCAACAAAGCTTTTATTGATTTTAAAGTAATGGGTGAGGTAACCAACCAGCAAATTGTGCCCTTACTATTAATAGCGTTTATCGAAAATGCTTTTAAACATGGCGTGGCCAGTGATGTAACATCGCCCATTAAACTATTGATCAATGTGGATGAGAGCAAGCTTCATTTTTACATACAGAACAAAAAGCATACACACAATCGTGATACAATAGGTGGCATTGGTTTAAACAATGTACAAAGACGGCTTAACCTGCTTTATCCATATAAACATACCCTGAACATCAGGGATGAAGCTGATACGTATACCTGCGAATTATCCATCGTATTATAACAAGGCATTACTGCGTTATTGAACAGGAAACAAAAAAATTAACGATAAATCATTAGAACACTTATTTTTACAACATGATCCGATGCCTGGTAGTTGATGATGAGCCTTTAGCGCTGCATATATTGGAAGATTATATTTCCAAAATGCCTTTCCTGCAATTGGTAAAAGCCACCACCAATCCTATCGAAGCGCTAACCATTGTACAGGGTGGCAATGTTGACCTCGTGTTTTTAGATGTGCAAATGCCAGAACTTACCGGCATCCAGTTTTTAAAAATATCTAATGGTAAAGCCAAAGTAATTTTAACCACAGCCTACCCACAATATGCCTTAGAGGGTTACGAACTGGATGTGGTTGACTACCTGCTTAAACCGATAGCACTCGACCGTTTTTTTAAATCGGTTCAAAAAGCACAAAGTATTATACAACCGGTTATTAAAACTGTTCAACAGGCCGAGCCCGTTCAGATGGATGATTTTTCGACCGATTTTATTTTTGTTAAAACCGAGCACAAGATCCAAAAAGTTTACCTGCACGATATTTTATTTATTGAAGGCCTCAAAGATTATATCTCCATTTTTACTACTGCCGAGCGTATCATTACCCTGCAGGGAATGAAAAAAATGGAGGATGCCCTGCCCGAAAAACATTTTATCCGCGTACACAAATCATATATCGTGGCCCTCAACAAGATCGACAGCATCGAACGCAGCCGCATCCAAATAGGCGACAAGATCATCCCCGTGGGTGACACTTACCGCGACGATTTCTTCCGGATGATTGAGGATAAGAATATTTGAGCCCCCTGGGATTAATTATTGAATTAGTGATTTATTGATTTTTTTTCTGTCAGTAGATAAGCCTCTATTAATTATTGAATTAATGATTTAGTGAATTATTGATTTTTTTTCGTCAGCAGATAAGCCTCTATTAATTATTGAATTAATGATTTAGTGAATTATTGATTTTTTTTCGTCAGCAGATAAGCTTCGGGTGAAAGTGGGCAGAACAATGGTGGGCGGTGCGGTTGCAAGGGCATAGCAAGTTTTTGCTGAAGCCTGGGGCTGGAGCGAACGAAGTAGGGCAAAATAATTGCAGCCCTGGTTCTGCCTGCTTTGCTGGGCAAAGGCCACGTGCGGCAAAGAAGCATTTCTGCTGACTTGATTTTTGGTTACTTTTCATCAAGGAAAAGTAACAGCCTCAGCGGCAATTGAGCGCTCTACGATATGCGTTCTTCGCCCTGTATAGTATAGAGATTGCTTCGTCGTTCCTCCTCGCAATGACATGATTCTATTTTTCCTCTCCCCCGTCAGCAGATAAGCTCCATTTAAGTCCCCATTTATGCAAGTCATCAATAACTTTTAATAATTCAAGGCCCTTATCCGAAATATAGTAATTGATACGTTGCGGAGGTTTTTCCTTAATAATCATTTTAAGGATCAATTCATCACTAACTAATTCTCCAAGCCTTTTACCCAGGATCTGATCAGAAAGAGAGGGGAAAGCATGCTTCAATGTGCTAAATTGACCAACCCCAGCTGCTATCTTATGCAAAATTTGCATTTTCCATCTCGGGCTAATATCTCTTAACACGTCATTTACCTCACAGGCCAGGCTTAATGCAGTAATATTACAGGCGTTGGATGTACCTGGTTTTAGTTCAGTTGACATAATCTCATTTTTCAGATGTTCCTCACTTTGGGGTGAGTTATTGGATTGCAAGTCATCTTGAGTCACTTTTGCACAAAAATAACAGATTATGAAATCATATATCATTAGTAAAAAGTCATTTTACATCCTACTGATCCTCATTGTATCAGTATTCAACGTTAATGCACAATCCGCGGGTAAGCAACCTATTTTTGTTTTGGTACATGGAGCATTCCATGGAGGCTGGTGCTGGCAGAGGGTAAGTAAGGAATTGCGTGCCAAGGGCGACCTTGTTTATACCCCGACTTTAACCGGACTTGCAGAACATAAAAATACATTAAACGATAAAATCGATTTAAATACCCATATAGATGACATCGTAAACTTCATTATTGCCGAGGACCTCCACAACGTTATTCTTGTGGGCCATAGTTATGCAGGAGCGGTAATAGCAGGCGTAGCGGACAGAATACCGGAAAGACTATCAAAATTGATTTTTCTTGATGCGATGCTTATGGAAAACGGCCAAAGTGCCCTCGATGTAAGTCCGGACGATATCAGAGCCTATTTTATTAAGGCGACAACCGACTATGATAAAGGGCTAAGCATCCCATTTTTTACCAGCGATTTTTTCGGTGTAACAAATGCCACCGACATTAAATGGGTAAATGAGCGCCTTACCAATCAGCCATTCAAAACTTTCTCTCAGCCTTTGGTCCTAAAACACGCTTATGGTAATCACTTACCCTTAGTCTATATTGCTTGTACCCAACCTGAGCTTCGGGCAATCAAACCTTTTGCTGACAAAACAAAAAGCAGCAAGGACTGGAAATATCTTGAACTTAAAACAGGGCATGATGCAATGATCACTATGCCGGTTGAATTATCCAATATGCTACAATCATTAAACTAATGATCTAAAAGATCACCGCTTAACTAATTTCCCGTCCCTCTAAAACTATATCATTGCGAGCGTCACGAGGACAACCAACTGAAGGGAGCTCATCAATACCTTAAAAGATCCCGTCCCCTCAGGGTCTCTCGTAGAGGACCCTGAGGCTCTTCGCCATACATGTTCATGACCAGATCCTTCACTGCGTTCAGGATGACAAATTAAAAGGTATACCCTACTTCACCCCTATCTCTTCAACCGTATCCTTCTCTCCTATTTGCTGGCGCCACATGGCATAATAAAGCCCTTTCTGGCTCAACAGATCATGATGCTTGCCCGATTCAATGATGCGGCCTTTCTCCAGCACGTAAATACTATCGGCATGCATAATGGTCGACAAGCGGTGGGCGATCAATATAGTGATGTGATTTTCCAGCTCAGATACATTGCGGATGGTTTCGGTGATCTCCTCCTCGGTGATGGAATCCAGCGAAGAGGTAGCCTCATCAAACACCAGGATATCGGGCCTACGCAGCAGTGCACGGGCTATCGAGAGGCGTTGCTTTTCGCCGCCGGATACTTTTACACCTCCTTCACCAATTACAGTGCTCAAGCCTTTATCGGCACGCGCCAGCAAGGTTTGACAGGCGGCACGCTGTAACACGTTCATACATTCCTCATCGGTAGCATCCGGACGAACAAACAGCAGATTTTCGCGAATAGTTCCGGAAAACAGTTGGGTATCCTGTGTTACAAAACCAATTTTTTCGCGCAGCTGATCAAGGTCAATGTCCCGGCTTAAAACATTGTTGTATAAAACATCACCATCCAAAGGTTGATACAAGCCCACCAATAATTTTACCAGTGTAGTTTTACCAGATCCTGACGGACCAACAAAGGCAATGGTTTCGCCGGTATTGGTTTCAAAACTGATATGATTAAGGGCATTGCGGTTGGCGGTTAAATGTTTAAAGGTAACATCCTTAAAGGTTAAAGTATTTACCTTTTCCAAAAGCACCGGTTTCTCGGGCTTTTTATCAATAGGCGTACTTAATATCCCCTTAAAATTACCCAATGACACTTCGGCCTCGCGCCATGATAAAATCACGTTGCCTAACTCCTGCAATGGGTTGAACAGGAAGAAGGAATAAAACAAAAAGCTGAAATATTGCCCGGGCGAAATGGTTTGTTTAAAAATAAGCAGCAATAGCACCACTACCATTACACTCCGCACCAGGTTTACCGTAGTACCCTGCACAAAGCTCATGCTGCGCACATATTTTACCTTTTTAAGCTCCAGATCCAATATCTTATAAGTGGTATTGTTTAAACGGGCAATTTCCTGTTTGGCTAAGCCTAAACTTTTTACCAGTTCAATGTTCCTTAACGATTCGGTAGTTGAGCCAGCCAAAGCGGTGGTTTCTGTTACTATCTTTTTTTGAATGGTTTTTATTTTGCGGCTCATGGCCATACTCACAAAAGTGATAATAGGTATGGCGGCAAAATATACTAATGTAACCTGGTAGCTTACACTTACCGAGTACACGATAACAAATACCATCCCGATGAGCGATACAAAAAGAATAGAGATAAACGAGGTGATAAACTTTTCGCAATCGAGCCTTACTTTTTGTAAAATGCCCAATGTTTCCCCACTTCGCTGATCTTCAAATACCTGGTAAGGCAATTCCAGCGAATGTTTCAGTCCATCGGCATACATTTCGGCACCAACCTTTTGGGTAATGATATTGGTAAAATAATCCTGAAAGTTTTTGGCTATACGCGATACCATAGCAACGCCAATAGCCGCGCCGATGAGTATAAGCACCTGGTGCAGGTATTCCTGATATTGAAGCGTATTACGCTTTTCAATAACACGGTCAACAATGCGGCCGGTTATCCAGGGGTCGAGCAGTGAAAACCCTATATTCATAGCCGCCAGGAAGAGTGCCAGCACAACTATCCAGCGGTGTTTTTTTAAGTAAGAAAGTAGTATATTCATGTTTTATGTAAGCGTATCAAGTAGTTAGTATCAAGTATCAAGACCGATACTGTTAAGTTCAGATATTAAGGACAGGTAAAATCTTGATACTTGATACTCGCTACTTGATACTAACCTGGTCAAAAATAAAAAAAGGGAATGGCTAAGTAGCTCATTCCCTTTTAATTTGACATAAGGTTAATATTTAAACCGTCATGATATCTTTTTCTTTAGCTTCTGAAAGCTGATCGATCTTGATAATATAGGCATCTGTTAGTTTTTGAACATCAGCTTCACCTACTTTTATCTCATCTTCAGAAACACCTTCTGATTTTAATTTTTTGATCTTTTCGTTAGCATCTTTGCGGATGTTACGGATGGCTATTTTACCGGTTTCGGCTTCGCCTTTTGCTTTTTTAACCAAGTCACGACGACGCTCTTCGGTCAACGGCGGTACATTGATACGAATGATAACACCATCATTTTGAGGATTAAAACCAAGATTTGATTCTTTAATGGCTTTTTCGATAGCACTTAATAATGATTTTTCCCAGGGTTGTACAATAATAGTACGCGCATCGGGTGTGTTAACGTTACCTACCTGGCTTAACGGGGTTGGGGTACCGTAGTAATCAACCATAATATCATCCAATAAAGATGGGTTTGCTTTACCGGCACGTATCTTATTTAATTCACTATCGGCATGCTCAATGGCTTTGTCCATTAAAGCCTTTGCATCAGTCACTTGTTTTTTAATGAGTTCGCTCATTGGTTTTAAATTTTCACAAAAGTAATAAAATCTATCATTTTCCTGAGTTTTGGTGCAAATCTATTGTGGGGCATTGGCTCCGCCCGGTATGCGCTTCGCTGGGCGGACTGAGTAGACCCTATAATTTCCCTCTTCCAATTCCGCCAATTTTTCCGTATCTTTATAACAAACAACGGCCCGGCTTTCTGCAAAAACAGGAAGCCGGGCCGTTTGGTTAAGATCAAAACAAGGCCAAAAAACGGCCATTTACCATATAGTTATTTGACAATCAACAAATTAATACTTTTTAAACTTTAAAAAATCGCTCAAAACTGCTTTGAAATTTGTTAAAAAGTGTTAAAATGAGGCTTTTTTGAGCAATTTTGATACGATTTTTGCCTGTTTTTGAGCCGAAATTTGTTAAAATCCAAGGTTTAAAAAGTCCTACCGACTGGTCATCAAATGTTAAATAACATTTTTTAACATTTGGGTTTTCTCCTATTACTTATATTTATATAAACCTGTGTCTCATGAAATCAATTTGGCTATTTATACTTATGATAGGTGGCGTTGCCCAATTAAAAGCACAACAGTTGACAGCACCACTACCTGGCAAGAAATCAGACAACACTATTTATCAGTATTTTAAGGTAAAACCTGAGGATGGCATATTAAAATCAACACCAGCTATACCCAATGCGCTGGAATCTATACCCGCTGTACCCACCGCAAAAAATTTAGGCATAATCGATTTTACCGACAATATGCCTATAGCTAAATTACGATCAACCGATAAAATGCCGACTGTAAAAACGGATGAATCCAATATGCGTTATACTATGCTCATCAAACGGCTTGGCGAAACAAAATCAGATTCGTTAATAAAAACTGTTCGCCCCTAATTGTCAGTTGGTTAAAAATCTTTGTTCAGCACTTTTTCCAGTTCGGCAAAGCTGATATTCATTTTAACACGGCCTTGTTTGGCATAGGATAGCTCACCCGTTTCTTCGGATATGATGATGGCAGTAGCCTCATTAGCCTCGGTTACGCCAATACCGGCGCGGTGGCGCAAACCAAATTGGGCAGGCAAGTCTGTTTTTTCGGTAAGTGGTAAAATACAACTAGCCGATTTTATTTTATTTTCGGATATCACCACAGCCCCATCATGCAGCGGGCTTGTTTTCTGAAAAATACTTTCCAGCAGGCGTTTAGAGATCTTGGCGTCCATTACCTCGCAGCTGTTCTGGTAAAACTGCTCATCATAATACTTGGCAAAAACAATGAGGGCACCGGTACGGGTTTGTTTCATACTTTTGCAGGCATCAATAATGGGTTTTATACGGGCGTAGTTATTTTTCTCGGCCTCGGCCTTACCAAAAAAGTATTGCCACCAGGCCTTATTGCGCTGCAGCGAAGCATTTTTGCCTACCAGCAGTAAAAAGCGCCTTACTTCTTGCTGAAACACTACGATAACTGCAATAATACCCACATCCACAAACTTGCCCAAAATGGCGGTGAGCAGCTTCATGTGCAGCGCATTTACCACAAAGTTCAGCGCAAATATTACGGCAAAACCGATAAATATGTTGGCGGCTATGGTACCCCTGATGAGGTTATACAACTGGTATATGATGAAAGCCACCAAAACCACATCGAGGATATCAAAAAACGTGATCTTGGGGAAGCTGAGGAATATAGATTGCATTTACGAAGTTAATAAGTTTAAGGAGAAGTTATAGCTATGCTATTCCCGTACAATAAACAACGTTCTTTTTTAAATCGCTATGACAATTCAGGGGATGTAAGGCCCGCCAACTACTCCCCAGCCCCATTTGGGCATCGGAACATCATTAGGTTCTGTTACCGCATCTGTTTTGGAATTAATGACTGCTATGCGGGTTCCCCATTCCAGGTAAGCTACGAAGGCCGAGCGAAACTCAGGATCATCGGGTAACGCAAATTCGTCGGCGGTTTGTAGCAACAATTCGATCCAGCGTTTACGGTGCGCTTCGGTCAAATATTTTTGAAGGTGTTTACTGATCATGATAAAATGGCTTCCCTCCTGCTCACTATAGGTTTTGGGGCCACCTAATACTTCGGCAACAAAATGAGCTACATGCAGGCGATGCTGTGGACTCATGTGCTTAAATACAGGCTCCAACAAATCGTCGGCCAATACTTTATCATAGAATTTATCAAAAAGATTTTCAAAGGCTTTTGTACCACCGGCCCATTCAAAAAGCGTGGGTACGCCTGGTTTATTTGCTGCATCCATCATAAAACATGTTTTAATCGATGACTAAAGATAGCATAGCCAAACCAAAGTTAAAAGCATAACCCGGTGAATAGGATAAAGTGTTTATTTATTACGCTCGGTGGTAAACCTTACCAATTGCTCCAATCCTCGGTGCGAATCGCTATCGGGGAAGGTGTTGAGGATTTCAAAAGCTTCGTCCTGATATTTTTTCATTTGTGTTTCGGCATATTGCAAACCGCCGGTATCATTTACAAACTTAACTATCTGGGTAATTTTCGCAGGGTCGTCGTTATGATTTTTAACCAGATTGATGATCCTTTTCTTTTCAGAATCAGAGGCGTTAGCGAGGGAATAGATCAATGGCAGGGTAACCTTTTTCTCTTTGATATCGATACCAAGGGGTTTGCCTACATCATCGGTGCCAAAATCAAACATATCATCCTTGATCTGAAAAGCTATACCGATCTTTTCGCCAAACAGACGCATTTTTTCAACTACCTCGTCGGATGCCCCGGCTGATGCAGCGCCACAAGCACAGCACGAAGCTATAAGCGAAGCCGTTTTTTGCCTGATCACCTCGTAATAAACCGGCTCGCCAATATCCATGCGACGTACTTTTTCAATCTGCATCAGTTCGCCTTCGCTCATTTGCTTTACCGCGTCAGATACGATACGAAGTAATTTGAAATCATTATTGTCGATAGATAATAACAGGCCTTTTGAAAGCAGGTAATCACCTACTAAAACAGCAATTTTATTTTTCCATAAAGCATTAATGGAGAAAAAGCCGCGACGCTGGTAAGAGTTATCAACCACATCGTCGTGTACTAAGGAAGCCGTATGCAACAGTTCAACCAAAGCGGCTCCACGATGGGTTGATTCGTTAATGCCTCCGCAAATGCTGGCTGCAAAAAACACAAACATCGGTCTGATCTGCTTTCCTTTACGCTTAACAATGTAATGGGTTATCCTATCGAGTAGGGGCACCGAGCTTTGCATAGAAGCTTTGAACTTCTCTTCAAATACATCAATATCGGCTGCAATAGGTTTTTTAATGTTGTTGATGCTCAGCATTTAAACTAAACAAGCTTTTTATGTGTAAAATTACCATACGGCAATATGGAACAAACATAAGCTAAAATTATTTATCCTCATTATCGCCACATATTTTTTACCCAAATTAAACCAAACACATTATTTACACTCTATACCATAAATGCCATATTTTATAAGTTGAGTTAAAGTTTTCGTGAAAGCGAGGCCCTCTTTAAAGAGGACTTCGCTTTTTTATTCCCTTTGAAAGCAATATTATTTTACCTTTGCAATCCCATTTAATCCGGAGAGGTGTCTGAGTGGTCGAAAGAGCACGCCTGGAAAGTGTGTATACGCCAAAAGTGTATCGAGGGTTCGAATCCCTCCCTCTCCGCAAATAAATGATATTAAACTATCAAAAACCTGCAAATCAATGATTTGCAGGTTTTTTGTTTTAGGGAAATCTTATCTTACTGCCCTTTTTCGCATCAAAAAAGTGAGTGATGTGGTGAGTGAATTTCAGCGATTGATATACTCACCGAATCGCATTCAACTATTTGATATACAGCCAGTTCAAAAATTGAACATCTTGACTAACGGTATCTGCAAAGCTAAATTTGTTTCACCTTTAATGTTTAAAAACATGAAAACTAATTTTAGCCTGCTCTTCTATATGAAGAAGCCAAAGAACTACCAAAGTGGCCCTGCCCCAATCTACATGCGTGTTACCGTTAACGGCAAACGATCTGAAACTACCACAGGGCGCGAATGCCTACCATCCCGTTGGAATGCCCAGGCAGGCCGTGCAAATGGCACTAAAGAGGACATTAAAACATTTAACGCCTATCTTGATGATCTGCAAAAGAAAGTCTATGAAGCCCACCGCCAGTTGACCGAAGCCGATGCGCTCATAACAGCAGAAACCATCCGAAACAAATTCCAGGGCAAAACCGAAAAGCCGCGCTCCCTGATTGACATCTTTAAGGAACATAATAAAAAGGTGGAGGCATTACTCGGAAAGGAATATACCAAAGGCACTCTATGCCGTTATCAAACTGCCTTAAAGCATACACAGGACTTTCTGAAGTGGAAGTATAATCTGACCGATATAGACATCAAACTGATAGACCACGCCTTTCTTAGCGAATTTGAATTTTACCTGCGCTCTGAAAGAAAATGCAATAATAATTCGGCTGTTAAATATCTCAGGAACTTCGGCAAGATTATCCGTATTTGCATCGCTAACCGATGGCTCACCTATGATCCATTCCTGAATTATAAGAATAGGATAAAAACAGTTGATAGGGTTTACCTGACCACCCAAGAAATGCAGGTGATGGCTGATAAGGATATGGCTACCGAGCGTTTGACACAGGTGCGGGATATTTTTCTTTTTTGCTGTTTTACCGGTTTGGCTTATGCAGACGTAAAAAAACTGCGTAAATGGGACATTGTAACCGGCGTGGACGGTGAAAAATGGATTGCTATTAAAAGGCAGAAAACCGATACACCATCTCGCATCCCATTGTTACCGACTGCAACTGCTTTGATACAACGCTATGCCGATCATCCGCATTGTGAAAACAGCGGCAGGGTGTTACCTGTATTGAGCAATCAAAAAATGAATGCTTATCTCAAAGAAATAGCTGACGTATGCGGAATTGATAAGCCTATTACCTTCCATATTGCCCGGCATACGTTTGCCACGACTGTAACCCTTTTAAATGGCGTCCCAATTGAAAGCGTATCCAAGATGTTAGGCCACACCAATATTCAGACTACGCAACATTACGCCAAGATATTGGATATTAAAGTTGGTGCTGATATGGCTTTATTAAGAAGAAAGTTTTCTGTCTAAAAAAACATACCGGCCATATTGATGGCCGGTATGTTTTTGCCCTTTATTAGAATGGTAAATATCATATACTTTCAAATTCTTATATTTAAAAAATAAACCTCACACATGAATAATAACTTTGGTGGAGATTGGACGAGCCAAAAAATTGAAATCGTAGCCTCTTATACTCAAGCATATTTAAAAGTAATGAAAAATCAGCCGTTTAAGCTGATTTATTTTGATGGATTTGCCGGCTCCGGTGAAATTGAACAAGACGAAGAAATAATCCAGGGCGCAGCACTTCGGATATTGGCTATTGACGATCCTAAACCTTTTGATCTATATTATTTTGTTGAACTTATAAAGAAATATGCTGATAATCTTGATGCACAAATAAAATCGAAATACCCCCAAAGACGGTGTGTAGTTAAATCTGAAGATTGCAATGTCAAGATAAAGGACATGGCAGATTATCTGCGCAAACCTGCAAACAAGATGACTAAAGTATTAGCATTTATAGACCCAAAAGGAATGCAGGTAAAATGGCAGTCCTTAGAAATCTTAAAGGATTTAGGCATTGATATGTGGATATTAGTTCCGTTAGGGATGGGTGTTACACGTTTATTAAAAAAAGATGGCAATATCGAAGATGCGTGGGTGAAAAGGCTTCAAGTGTTTTTAGGCATGTCAGAAGATGAAATTAGAAATTATTTTTACACCGATGACCGTATGAATTTATTTGGCGAAATGGTCAGCGGACAACGGCTTGATAATACTATCGTCAGAGCTGCTAAGCTATACCAAGAGCGGCTGAAAACTATATTTAAATATGTATCGCAGCCTTTTGTAATGCGAAATTCTAAAAATTCCCCGATGTATCATTTTTACCTGGCGACCAACAATACAACAGCTATAAAGATTGCTAATGATGTAATTAAACCAAAATTCAAATAACTATGCCATTACTGGCAATTCCCGGTATATTTTGCCATCAAGTTCACAGCCACCTTTTGCATGGCGCGGATGTAATTTATCAATCGTGGGATCATTGGAATTAACGTTAAATTTAGGTTTGCCCCACTGTTTAAAGAAAAACGGCACGTTATGATCTTCACATTGCAGACGCACGGATTCTATCCATTCATATTTAACAGGTCTTGCTCCATGACCGGACTCGCCACCGACAATTACCCAATTAATATTTTCAAGGGGAAGATTTCTAACAGGGCCAAGTAACGGCTCAACAGATAAAAACTTTGTCTTTGCGGGTGTTTGACTTAATTCTATAACACGCTGGACGTATTTTTCATTTTCGACAGATACCCCCATCCATATATTTGAAGTCCAATTTAGTTCTGCTGCTATGGATAACAACCTATCAGATCTTTTAGTCAATACTTGATAAGTATGTTGCGGAGTGGCATTCATTACCGAAAAGACTGCTTTTATAAATTCCAACGGGATCTCATCGTGAAATAAATCACTCATGGAATTTACAAAAACCACTTTAGGTTTTTTCCAAGTAAAAGGGATGTTTAACGATTCGGGATGTATTCTAATCTTAAAACCATCCTTATATTTTTCAACCCCCATTGCCTTTAATCGCCTTGACATAACTTCTGCATAGCAAAATTTACATCCTGGACTGATCTTTTTACAACCAGTAACAGGGTTCCAGGTTAGTTCAGTCCATTCTATTGTTGATTCAGCCATATGCTAATTTGCTAATTATTTTAGTCAAAACAAAGAAGTTTGTTCATTGCCGTAATTTTTTGCAATGTTCCAAAATTTATTTCCTTGCTTATCTTTTGAGAAAAACGCTAAATGATACAATAATACAGATTTACCTTTGTGTCTGTATTTAACCGGGTGAAAATCCTCAACTTCATTGTAATCTAACAATTTAAAACCGTCTTTAAGCCTTTTAGTGATAAATTGCGTAAAAGTCTGATCTGCTGTATCAATATCACCCTTATAGTCATTTCGCCAGTTTGGGTCGTCAAGGAAATTTTCAATAGTTTTATTGGTAGGCTTATGATAATTAATTTCGTTTCTTTTAGCAGCCATTCCGGTTGCTATCAAAACCAAAAAATCCATTCTTAATTTGCCAAGCATTTTGAGTGTTTGCAAATGAATTTCCAGTGCAAAAGGGTCAACAAAACAAAAACTTAGTACGCGGTTGGTTTTGCTATACTGCGGAATGTGCTCTATTATTTCCTGTATTTTATTATTGCAGTTCCCATGAATATATATAGGACTTAAATGTGGATAATCGCGTTTTACCCTCGTTTCTAAAGCTTTGATAAGCGTTTCATTTTCATCACAAAAAATATATTTTGTAAATTGATTAGGTAATGAAAGTGCTATCATGGCCGAAGTTTTCACGATTTTTCCGGTCGTTTCAATTTTGGCATAGCCGCTGGATGAAAACAGATCGATATAGACCAAGTTTTCCCATTTTGTTTTCATCGTTGAAGTAAACAAATCCGCATAGTGACCAACAAGACGATATTTTTCTAAGCCCCATTCACCAACTTCTGGCGTTTCAAGGCCATCGTCATTAACTTCGATGATCGGGTTATATTTAGCAGTTCCCATATATTGTGATAAGCGGTTACAGGCAATTAAGCAGAACTTAATTTTATAAATATATTATATTTTAACTGTAATCGAACTTTATATACTCGATAGGATCGATGGCAATATTAGCCTTATTCAATTTTTTTGCAGAAAATCCAATAAATCTTTAGGTTCAACCTCCAATGCCTTAGCCAATTCCGCAGTAGAGAGCAGCGTGATATTTAATTTCCCGTTTTCATAGCGTTGAATGTCGGCGTATTCTACATTACACAATAAAGCCATTTTCCGTAAGGTCAGCTTTTTAGCCTCTCTTAAAGATTTAAGGCGTTTTCCGAATTGTATTAATATTCCCTTGTCTGTTTCGCTAACCATTTCATTATGTAAATAATTAGGAAAATTGAAATAATATAAAATTAACTATTGTTGTGCCAAAACACAACAATAGTTAACTTGCTTACGAAGCCGATAACAAGTTTAATTTCAATTTAAACAGCTAAATACATTCGTATATGGAAAGTAACCATCCACTTTTAGAAAAGCTGGAAGAATTATTTGGTAATGAACCGTTTGACCCTATTGAAGAAGAGCTTTTCAAATGGTTTATGTTTGCCTATACCGGAAGAGGTAGCGGCATTAAGAAATTAGACAGGCTAAATTTTGAATTGTTTAAAAGCAAACTGAATAGTTTAATTGACGCGATTTACCAATGGCAACAGGATAAAAAATAGTCAAATATCCTTGATTACAATGCCTACATTTTCAAGAAATGCCTTTTTTAAGCGGATATGATTTATTTGTTGGGGTATTGAACTGATTACTAACTGCTCATTTTCTTCGCTCATATTCGCACCTAAAATTAATTCTTTAAATGCCTCCGGAGGAACAACAACGGCCCGATCCCCAATTGTTAAAGGATAAGGCCGGAATTTATAGGCCCGATATTCTTTTTCAAATTCCCATTCCCGCAGTTTAAAAAATATCTGAAATATAGTTTGTTGCATGTGGCTATGCTTTGGGGAAGGATGAATTACTGGAAGTTCATCATCATAATGTACAATACCACCCCCTGTTCCTAATCCTCTTAACATTATCTTTGGGTCAAAGCCAATGCAAAATCCACTATGATTAATGCTGTATTTATTCCACATGGTTTCTTCCTTTGGATACGCAGTTAAACTTAGCACACCCGAAAAAGCATCAAATTCTTTAAATGTTTTCTTCTGTTGCTCGTCAACATACTCCTTATTATTGACCATTGTATGATTTGCCCAATCAATAGCAAACGACACCCTTTCTTCGTTGGTAAAGTTCGGATGTAATTGCGGGCAATCATGGTAATATTTATCTAAAATTTCACCGTAGGTTAACAAATCCCACCTTGTCGGATTTTTGCAATCTAATTTATCTTCAAACGAACTTGGAGAGGCGAAGAAAACCTCACGATGTGAAATCATCCTACGATGATTCATATCCCGCCAATCTCTATACTTATAGAGCGTTTCGGGCATTTCCAAATCATCGAATGAACCTTGTACCGCTTCCCCTACTTCTATCATGAATACAATATAGACAACTTACTTATCTATCTATAAATTTATTTTAGGGATATCCCTAAATGACTCAAGTTTATCTTCCTACCCTTCTTTTATTTGCATTTAACCGCAGGGATGACCTGTAATGCAAAAAGAAAAATATGACACCTTTAGATTTAATCACCAAACAAGACCTGGAACAGTTCAAGACCGAATTGTTTGCAGAATTAAGGGCCCTCGGCATCAGTGCATCCACCGAAAAACCCGCTAAACAATGGTTAAGAAGTATTGAAGTACGTAAGTTGTTAAAAATAGCGCCCGGCACCTTGCAGAACTTACGTATCAATGGCACGCTTACCTATACCCAAATCGGCAATATCCATTATTACAGGTACGATGATATTGTAAAAATCCTCGAAAAAAACATTCATAAAAACTAAGCCGATGAAATTAGCACAACAGGCAGACCGTTTTCTACAGAAGGCGGCAAACGATGATCGTTTGCTGCCGTCCCATATAAGCTTATACATGGCCATGTTCTATTACAGCCCTGATAAGCCCGGCGATCACTTCCAGGTCAACCGCAAAAAGCTGATGCGCTTTTCGCGCATCAAGTCCATAGCGACCTACCATAAATGTATCAAAGGACTCGTAGCCCGCGGCTACATTGATTATCAACCAAGCTATGACCCCAACGGTGCAAGTAGCGTGGCGCTGCTCAAATAGCATACGGGCGACAGCCCGATATGCGGTTAAGAGCGTCCTATTTTTCAAAGAAAAATTGGAGCAAGCGGGAATTGGGCAGTGGCCCTATTCGCTTGCCATTTGCCCTGGAAATGGGGTTTGATGTATACTCCGGGTATACATTATGGCTCGTAAAGTACCGGCAGGCCGGAAAAATGTATACAGTGGTGTATACAAAGACAGTAAATTCTTATGAAAGAGCAAAAAGACATCAATATTAAAACGATACGTTTTCCTGTCGCGCTTGATGAGAAGATCATCAAACTGACCAAAAAATTCGGGCGGGGCAAACTCGAAATATTTGGCCAGATGTTAGAATATTTTAGCAAGACCGGGAAAGATCCCGCAGATATCAACGACGACTTATTAAAAAACACCCTGGTCAAAAATCACGATACCTATATCCGGTTCATCAGGGCACAGGAAGAAAAAATCCTTATCCCCATCAAGGTAGAAATTGACCGTATGGTCAGTTCACAGATCAAGATCATTGATAGTTTTAACAGCCAGGTATTAAAAGCAAACAAAGACATTCTATCCGGTCAGAGCAATCAATTTGTTGAGATTGAAAAGCTACTCAAAGCTATTGCCGATAAACTTGATACTAAGGAAAGTCTTAAACTGAAATTCCTTTACATCCTGAATTACTTCTATAAGGCAAGCCTGAACGCCTCGTCGAAAGATAAAGAAACCTTATTACAGGAAGCGCGACAACATATCTCAAAACTTTAAAGCTATGTACATCAATATAACAGACAGTCCAACATCAGACAATAAAGGCAGCAGCCACGACCTTGTGCATTATCTGGAAAAAGAAAACCGGATAGACAAGGAAATCCAACCGGAACTTTGGTTTAATCAGGACCGCATGACAATTTCAGCGTTCGATACGACCCAGGCCATTGACAACAACATTGCCAAACTTAGTAAACAGGATGCCAAATTTTTCCTGCTCAACATTAGCCCGAGCCAAAAAGAAATCGCCTGGCTAAAGGAGCGCTATGGGGACGAAAGCGCAAAAGAGTTGTTTAAAGCTTACGCAATCAAGGTTATGGATGAGTATGCGAAGAATTTTAAGCGCCCAGGCATTAACAGCAGCAAAGACTTGCTGTGGTTTGGCAAGCTTGAAAACTTTCGTTATTACGGCCATAACGACCCTGAAGTTAAACAAGGGTTGAAAAAACGGGGTGAGCGCAAACCCGGTGAACAAATGCATATTCAGATCATTGTAAGCCGTAAGGACATCACCAACAAGATCAAGCTTAGTCCGAAGAATAACTCTAAGGGTAGAAATGCCGAGCATTCCCGCAGAATGGGCCAGTTTGACCGCTCTGCATTTAAACAATCCGGTGAACGGGTATTTGATGAGCAGTTCGGCTTTGACCGCGGGTTTGAGGAAACCTTCAAATATGCGAATGCCAAGAAAAAGGGTTTGCTTGATGAACGGGTAGCCATGCGAACCGAGCGCATCAAAAACAATCCGCAATACAGGCCAGACATCAAACCGGAGTGTAAGACAATTTCCGCAGACAATCAAATAAAGCTTTCTTTTGGCAAAGCTCAAGCCGAAGCAGCGCCTTATATTCCCATTAAAAAAAGGAAGAAAAAAAATAAAGAGCAGGAAGAGGATCAGGGCCTGACATTTTAAATCAATAAAAATAAAAATAAAATCAACACGATAAGTTTAAGGAGGACATTATGAACACAGGTGAAGATACCCAGGGTCTAAGAAAGATCGTAGATTTTACGAGGCTGATCAGCATCTTTATTTTAACCATACATTTTTATATTACCTGCTACCATGCTTTTGAAGCATGGCATTGGACGGCAACCATTACGGACAGGATTATTAGCAATATCGCTAAAACAGGTTTATTTAATGGAATAATAAAGCCGAAACTGGCAACATTGTTATGCCTGGCTATTTCATTAGTAGGCATCAAGGGTCGTAAGGATGAAAAGATAGGCTATAAAAGCATTTTCGCTTACCTCATAAGCGGGATGTTGCTGTATTGGCTAAGTGTACTATTTTTTTATATCCCTGCCAGTATCAACGTTATAGCCGCTTGCTACATTATATTAACCGGCATCGGTTATCTGCTCATGCTAACAGGCGGTGCCTGGCTATCACGCTTGCTCAAAGACAAATTGAACAAGGACGTTTTCAATACTGATAACGAAACATTTCCCCAGGAAGAAAGACTGCTTGAAAATGAATATTCCATCAACCTACCCGCTAAGTATAATTTAAAAGGTAAGGTCAGGGATAGTTGGATTAACGTAATTAACCCCATGCGCAGCCTTTTGGTGTCGGGTTCACCCGGAGCAGGTAAATCTTACTACGTTATTAGGCATGTGATAGATCAGCACCTGAAGAAAGGATTTTCTATGCTAATTTATGATTTTAAGTTTGACGACCTTTCCAAGATCGCTTACAATAAACTGATGACGTACAAGGGTAATTATCAGGTGAAGCCTGCTTTTTACGTTATCAATTTTGATGACCTCAACCGTTCGCACCGCTGTAATCCGCTTGAACCTGATGGGATGCTCGATATTACCGACGCGGCAGAAGCAAGCCGCACGATCATGATGGGCCTTAACCGTGAGTGGATACGTAAGCAGGGGGACTTTTTTGTCGAAAGCCCGATCAATTTTTTGACGGCACTAATATGGTATTTACGCAGGTATGAGGATGGTAAATATTGTACGCTTCCCCACGTGATTGAATTAATGCAGACCGATTATGAACAGCTTTTTGCAATCCTACAGCGTGAGGAAGAAGTGCAAGCCCTGATCAATCCTTTTATATTGGCTTATAATAATAACGCCAAAGCACAACTGGAGGGGCAAATTGCGAGTGCCAAAATTGGCCTTTCCCGTTTATCTTCGCCAACACTTTATTACGTGCTATCAGGTAACGATTTTACCCTTGACCTCAACAACCCTAAAGCGCCTAAGATCATCTGCCTCGGGAACAACCCTCAAAAGCTGCAAACGTATGGCGCAGTACTGTCCCTGTATATTTCACGACTGATCAAGCAGGTCAATCAAAAAGGGAAACTGAAAAGCAGCCTGATATTCGACGAGTTTCCAACCATATTTTTTAATAATATGGATAGCCTAATCGCAACAGCCCGAAGCAATAAGGTAGCGACTACGCTTGCCGTCCAGGATTTTAGCCAGCTTAAAAAGGATTATGGCGCCGAACAAGCGGACGTGATCACGGGGATAGTAGGCAATATTATCAGTGGACAGGTTACCAACGATACAGCAAAAAAATTGTCTGAAAATTTTGGCAAGATTGTTCAGGATAAAAACAGCCTGACGATCAATAGCAGCGATACCTCTTTTTCCAAAGCCACCCAACTTGATTATGCTATACCTGCATCAAAGATCGCTTCGCTGTCATCGGGCGAATTTGTCGGCATAGTTGCCGATAACCCCGAAGAACGCATCAACCTCAAATTATTTCATAGCGAAATTCAAAACGATCATGAAGCAATTGCCAAAGAAGAAGCTGCATACAAAGCTATTCCCCTTATAGGTTACGTTTCCCCTGAAGATGTGGAAGAAAATTATAAACAGATCAAAGCTGAAATCGCCATGCTTATTAAATCGGAAATGGAAAAAGTTGACGCGAGTAAAGTTCAAAACAAAGAAGATACAGCCAACACCGGTACAAAACAGCATGAAAAAGAAATTAGCGAACTGGAAAAAATCAAAGATGAATCTTTAGATATTTCAAAAGAGGAAACGCAATCTGGTGACGAACAATCCAAAATTGAACAGCAAGGTCTTGACCGTCCCGACGATCAGGATATATCGTATTACTTGTAGATGCTCACTCAACTAAAGTGGAACATAAAACGAAGTTTTCATACCATAGGCATGTGATATATGATCTACAGGTAAAAACTGTGTATAGTGGTGTTTCTTATTAAAGCGTTTTAATCAGTATACCGATAATAGCCGCAAACCCGATAATATAAGGTTCCTGTAATTTTTTGATATAGATAAGTGCTACCACAGCAATTATGGCAATTATTGCCGTCGGAATATCCGTAATTGACCGCAACCCGATGATAATTACTGAGCCTACCAGCGCTCCAATTACGGCTGCGGTGATACCTTCCACAAAAGCTTTGATACTTGTATTTTTGGCAATCTTTTTAAAGGATGGTGCTAAGGCTACAGTGAATAAATAACATGGTAAAAATGTAGCTAACGCCGCCACACATGCACCAGGAAAGCCAGCAACTAAATAACCAATAAATCCTACCGTAATCACTACCGGCCCTGGCGTGATCATTGCCACTGCAACTGCATCCACAAATTGATTTTCCGTTAGCCAGCCAAATTCTTTGACCACCCCTGCATGCAGGAAAGGAACGATGGCCAACCCGCTACCAAACACAAAGGCACCCGCTTTGGCAAAGAACCAGGCGATCTCCTGTAAGGCCTTGCCGTCATATTTCCAAAATCCGGTGCTGATCAGAATACCGGCAGGCAAGACCGCAGGTTTTTTGATCCATTGCGGTGGCGCTTTGATCAGCATATACAAGATGCCGCAGCCGAGGAATAGCAGGATTTCTTCTCTTTCAGTGATGACAGTAATCACAATACCAGCGATATAAAAAAGCCACAACAACCACTTGGATTTAATGGCAGCTATCTCAAACTTACTGATGGATTTAACGGTCAGTTTATAGGCGCTCATCGCGATGATACCGATAACGGCAGCACCAACCCCATAAAAAACCGCCTGCATCCAGGCCAACCCTCCATAAAGCTGGTAAGCCATACCAAGCAGTACCACCATAATAAATGACGGAATAACAAAAGCCAGTCCTGTCAGTGTCGCACCGATCAGCCCATAATGAACAAAGCCGATATAAATACCTAATTGGGCAGCTAAAGGACCCGGTGCCAGTTGTGCCAACGCCAGGCCCTCTTTGTATTCTTCTTCCGTCAGCCAGCTTTTTTGCTCCACCAGGTCACGCTGCATATAGCCGACCAAAGCTACCGGCCCGCCAAAACCCCAGGTGCCAAGTTTTAAAAAGTATTTCGTAATATCCAGTAAAGAGTAAGCTGGTTTGGATTTGATTATTTGCTCTGCCATATGTGTTTTTCCTCCTGTACATATTTGGCCCAGCTATACAGGGCATCATAAAGAATTAATCCGAATGCAAGTAGTTCATGGTCATCTTTAAAGTTGTAAGACAGCCCTGCTGAAATGGCCCAAAGCCCGGCTGCTTGTTGTGCCAGATCAAAACGCGCCGTATCCGCACCGCGAACGATCTCCGCGATCTGCAAAAGCGCCGGATCGTTCAGACCATGCTTTTTAATGATATAGTCAAAGGTGCATCGTTGGCCCTCGTGGGTATATTCTACGTCTGCGATATCATAAGGTATGGCATTCAGTATTTTACCTTGCTCAATCACCTGATCTTTAGGCACAAACAAGAACTCCGCCCGAGGATCGACAAAGTTTTTAATAAGCCAGGGACAGGCAATACGGTCAATTTTTGGCCGTTCACGGGTGATCCATTTCATAAGAATTGGTTTTAAGATTTAATTCATTACTACATCTTCATCCCACCCATCGACTTTTCGGGTTTCTTGCCTAAAACATCCAGTGCCGCGCGAAATCCCTGTGCCAAATCGGTCGCCTTACCCCTGCCATAATAATGGAGGAAGATCATGTGCGGATCATCGCCCAGCATGTGATTGTGCACTGCT